>DUKU01000173.1 GCA_013329135.1 Thermoplasmata archaeon | reverse complement strand
GAGGCGGCGGTCCCGCGCGGCACGACTGCGGTCGTGGCCAACCCACACGAGATCGCGAATGTGATGGGGCTCGCAGGCATCGAGTACATGGTCAAGGACTCCGGCACGACCCCGCTCAGGATGTACTTCACCGCCCCGTCATGCGTCCCGACGACGAGGTTCGAGACCTCGGGGGCGTCCTTCGGCCCCGCGGAGATAGAATCGATGCTCTTGAGGGACGGCTTCGTCGCCCTCGGGGAGCTTACGGACTATCACAACGCGGTAGTCCGGGACCCGGATGTGATGGCGAGGGTCGAGGTCGCGAAGCGCCTCGGGAAGCCCATAGATGGCCACGCCCCGCTCCTGAGCGGCGAGGACCTTAGGAAGTACGTGGAGCTAGGGATATCCAACGACCACGAGTGCACGTCGTCCGAGGAGGCATTCGAGAAGGCCGCGTTGGGCATGACGATCATGGTCCGGCAGGGAAGCGTATCCAAGGACCTCGAGGCGCTCGCGCCGTTCGCGAAGGAGCACGAGTTCCTGCTGGTATCGGACGATGTGAGCGTGTCCGAGCTGATGCGTGGTCACATGAACAACGCCCTGGCCAGGGCGGTCTCGCTCGGGATAGAGCCGATGCACGCCCTGAGGGCCGCGACGATCAACCCTGCCCTTCACTACGGCCTCCCCATCGGGGCCATAGAGCCCGGCAGGAAGGCGGACCTCGTCAAGGTGAGGGACCTCGAGTCCTTCGTGGCCGAGGAGGTGTACGTGGGCGGGAGGCTTGTCGGGCGGTACGGCGCGCCCCTGTTCGACGTGCGGCCAAAGGAGATGGTCTCCGAGCTCCTGCTGCAGCGGAGGACCCCTTCGGACTTCGAGATAGGTGCGAGCGGACAGTCGGCCGAGGTCCGCGTCATAGGCCTCGTCAAGGACGAGATCAGCACGGAGAGCCTGACATCCGAGCTCAGAGTGGAGGTCGGGAAGGTCATGCCCGATGTCGATAAGGACGTCCTCAGGATGGCGGTCGTTAACAGATACAGGGACGCCCCCGTCAGCAACGCCTTCGTAAGGGGCTTCGGGCTCAGGGAGGGCGCGATGGCATCGAGCGTCTCCCACGACTCGCACAACATCATCGTCGTCGGGGTCGGCTCCGCTGACATGGCGACCGCGGTCAACGCGCTCATGACTCAGGGCGGAGGGTTCTGCATATGTTCACGGGGCAAGTGCTCGACGCTGAACCTGCACGTGGCCGGGCTGATGTCCACGAGGCACGCTCTGGAGGTCAAGCATGCGCTGGACTCGATGCAGGAGGCGGCCTGGGCTCTGGGGTCGACCCTCGAGAGCCCGTTCATGACGATGTCGTTCCTCAGCCTCCTGGTCATACCGAAGCTCAAACTCAGCGACAGGGGACTGTTCGATGTGGAGGGCTTCGGGTTCACGGATGTCGTGGTGGGACCTTCAGGCCCCATATCGTAATAACGCGCGCGTGGAAGGACCCTGACATTATTATGAACTGGGCAAGTCTTTAATATCATTTCACGGCCTTCTTCTCGTCCGGACCAAGCGCGTTGAGATTGATCATGAACAAGAAGCAGAAGCTGTTTCTGGTCGCGGTGGCGGTCGCATGCTCCGTCATTCTCGCTGGCTTGACCTATGGCGCCCTGACCGGCGAGTCCGAAGGTGAGGCTGGGACGACGATAGTCGCCACATTCTATCCGTTGGCCTATGTGGCGGAGTCCATCGGGGGAGAGAAGGTCTCGGTGCATGCGTTGATACCTCCGAACACGGAGACCCACACCTGGGCGCCCTCCACCGCTGACATACTCCAGGCGCAGGACGCGGACATACTGCTGTACAACGGTGCGGGCCTCGAACCGTGGTTCGAGGAGGACATCCTCCCCGCATTGGACGTCGGGCAGAGGATAGTCGTCGACACGACGGAGGGCCTGACGCTTCTCCCTGGCGGCGAGTCCGAATCATACGACCCGCACACATGGCTCAGCCCGTACATGCTGAGGATGCAGGCGGAGAAGGTCCTGTCCGCCCTGGTCGAGTCCGACCCCGCGAATGCGACCTACTACTCCGAGCGCTGGACGTCCCTGGATGAAGCGCTCGCGTCCCTGGACGCATCATACAACGACACACTCTCATCGAGCACGAAGAGCGCGGTCTTCGTCAGCCATGCGGCCTACGGTTATCTAGCGGATAGGTATGGCTTCACCCAGTACGGCATCATAGGCCTCTCGGCGGACGAGGAGCCAAGCACGTCCACCATCGCCACTCTCGTGGAGCAGATGACCGAGAGCGACACCTATGTGGTCTTTGTCGACCCTGTCTACAGAGATGACTACGCCTCGACTCTGGAGAGCAGCATCGAGGAGCAGTCCGGGCAGGAGGTGACGGTCCTGCACCTGTACCTGCTGGTCGGTTCGATGGACGATCTGGACCTTCTCGGGCAGATGGAGCAGAACCTCGAGAACCTCGCAGTCGGCCTGGGGGCGAGCGTTGCATGACCTCCGCGATCGTTCAACCAGATGTGGTGAGCGTCCGTGGACAGACGGACGCGGCGAGGCGGCCCGTCCTCGAGGCGAGGAATGTGAACGTCTCCAGGTCGAACGCGCTCGTCATAGAGGATGCCAGCTTCACGATATACCAGGGCGACTACGTCGGCATCGTGGGGCCCAACGGCGGAGGCAAGACGACTCTTCTCATGGCCCTGCTGGGCGTGCTCCCGCGGGACAGTGGCGAGGTCAGGCTCTTCGGCGAACCCTTGGAACGGTTCCGGGACTGGCACCTGGTCGCCTATGTATCCCAGGACGCCATCTCGTTCGACGCCGACTTCCCGCTGTCCGTCAGGGAGCTCGTTGCTCTCGGGATGGCCAACAGGGGGAACCTCACCAGGAGGCTGACAGGGGCGGATTGGAGGGTCGTGGACGACATGCTCGGGGAGGTCGGCATGGCTGACCTGGCGGACGATCGGATCGGCCATCTCTCGGGCGGGCAGAAGCAGAGGATGTTCGTGGCCAAGGCCCTCGTGCGGGACCCGAAGATACTGTTCCTCGACGAGCCCGTTGCGGGCGTGGACGCTGTCACGCAGGAGAAGTTCTACAAGATGCTCAACGACCTCAACATCGCGAGGGGCATCACGATATGCACGGTGTCGCATGACCTGGCGGCCGTCTTCTGCAGGATGTCCAAGGTCATGTGCGTCAACAGGCTCGTGAACGTCTCGGATGTCAGGGACATCGACGAGCCAGGCGAGTTCCTCAAGAAGGCGTACGGGGAGCACTTCCACTTCGTCTTCCACAGGCACGAGTGCGGGGGTGTGTTCGGCAGTGACCGACCTGTCGCTCCTTGACATCCCGCGCCTGCTCGGGTTCCAGTTCTTCCAGTATGCCCTCCTGGGTGGAGTTATCGCGGCATTCGCATGCGCGTGGGTCGGCCTGTTCCTCATACTCCGGAAGGAGGCCATGCTGGGGGACGGCGTGGCCCACACATCCTTCGGCGGGATAGCCCTGGGGCTTCTCCTAGGCATCTCGCCCATACTGGTCGCGTTGGTGGTGTCTATCCTCGCGGTCATCGGCATACACATCATGAGGACCAAAGGCCTCGCCCGGTCGGACTCCGCGATAGCGGTGATGCTCGCGACGGGGTTTTCGGCCGGCCTGATCATCATCAGCCTCGCCGGCGGCTTCAGCGTGGAGCTGTTCAGCTACCTGTTCGGGTCCATACTGACTATAGACATGTCCGACCTGGTCATAGTCACGGTCCTGGGGCTCGTCACACTGGGCTTCCTGGGAGTGTTCTACAAGGAGATGCTCTCGATCACGTTCGACGAGGGCGCCGCCAAGCTATCGGGCATACCGGTCGAGACGCTCGCGATATCGTTCGATGTCCTCGTCGCGACCACGATCGTACTGTCGATAAAGGTCGTCGGGATAGTCCTGGTGGTCGCGCTGCTGGTCCTCCCAGGCCTTTCGGCCCTCCAGCTGAACCTCTCGTTCAAGGGGACGGCCGCGGCCGCTGTGTGCTTCGGGACGGTCAGCATGGTGCTCGGGATCATCCTGTCCGCGGTGTACGATGTGGCCACGAGCGGCGTGATCGTGTTCATGGCGGCGGGCATATTCGGCGTGGTCGCGGTGTACAAGCGCCTCGGCTAGCGGCGTGCGTGCGGACTCTCGCTATCGTCAGAGATCAAGGGCAGGCCATCGTCGGATGGTCCCCGGCGGTTTCCGCCGGGGAATGAGTTTTCGTCGGTCCGGTCAGAGCACATACGCTGACTGGAGCGCGCCCCAGCTGGTGTCGGTCGCGAACTGGACCTCGAGGATGTAGGTCGGCAGGTACTTCAAGTAGTCCACCGACGCCCACCAGATGGACAGGCCATGCATCTCCGCGGCCCATCCCGATGAGGTGATCCCCACGACCGTGGTGTCGATGACGGCCATCACATCGGTGGATGCGTCCACGATTGCCTCGTGGTGGATCGTGTCATCCGCAGCCGACGATGTGTCGATGCGTGATGCTTCTCCAGGCCGAAGAATTAAAAGGATATGTGCGGCCCCGCGGGCCGCACGGTTTGTGGAAGTTTACTCTGCGTAGTCCTCGAAGTCGAGCACGCTCTCGTCGTACGCCTGGGTGAACGTGAATACCATCTCGTCCCACCAGGTGTCCACGGTGAACGCCATGCCGTAGTACAGCGTGTTCAGGCCCAAGAGTTCCGCGTCCTCGATGTCCTCGAACCAGTACGCAGGGTTGATCCAGTAGTACGAGCAGGTGAAGTAGATCGTTATGCCTGTCGTGTTCAGGACGGCCCCGCCGGCGGACGTGACATGGTTCTCGTACACGACGACCTCGTTGACCCCAGTCTCGATCTTGTCGGTCAGAGGCGCGAGGTCAGGTATCTTCTGTCCGAGCAGGTCAGCGTACCTGCCGAGGTCTATGAACGGGAGCATCTCGCCCTCGTACGTCGGGATCCTGGGAGTCTGCGACTCCGCGGACTCTATCGCCCCTCTGTACCTGCTGTCGTCTATGTACCCACCATCGAAGAGCTCGTGCGCGAGCGCGTTTATGTCCTTGACAAGCTCCGTGACCCGGTCACCGAGCTTTATGAACGACAGGGTAGTGTCGCCGAAGTACTCTAGGCCCTGGCCCGTCTCGGAGACCAGGTTCTCGTAGAACTCGATGTACGAGTCGACGATCTCGGTCCCGATCGCCTCGATGCTGGGCGTCGGGTCCTGCTTCATGAACGACAGGAACGCCTCATAGCCCATCCCCTGCCCGGGGACGAGGTTGATCGACGCGAACATGTAGTCCGCTACGTTCCTGTTCTCATAGATGACCTCAATCATCGCGTTCAGGCACGCGTCGTAGCCCAGGATCGTGAGTTTGTAGTCTTCGTCAACGCCCTTCCTGAGTTCGGTCTGGGCAGCAGCTAGGGACGCCGCGGTCTCCGGTGTGGTCAGTCTGGACACCCAGCCATCGGTCCCCTCGGCGAGTGAGCTGTCGTCGTAGCAGACGCCTCTCCATCCGCCGCCGTGGTCCCACAGGACGAGCATGTAGTTGTCCGCCGGGGCGTAGGTGAACGCTGTCACGACCGCCCAGGTGAGCATCTTGCCGTCGCCCATGTCGACCTCATCGGGGCACTCGGCCTCAGGGAACAGGTCGCAGTCACACGTCAACTCGCGGGTCACGGCATCGAAGTGTGACACACCCTCCTCGATCACGAGCCAGTGTGTGTCGTTCGTGTAGGACCATGTGTCCAGCAGGACGATGATTGTCAAGTCGTCATCCGATCCCACGTTCTCCATCTCTACAAGGTCTTCGATCGCATACTGCTCGAGGTTGTTGTCGCCGTCGAGATAGACGAAGACGGTCCATGTGTCGGAACTGACCTTCTCCACCGTCGGGGTCTGCAGGCTTGGGCCGGCTACGGCCATGCCTGACATGACCATCGAGGCGGAGAGCAACAACCCTATCATCAAAACTCGCTTCTGAGTCACTCTCATTCTCTTCCCCCATGATGTGCCCGTTCGATGGACAAAGATGTCCATCGCTTCGGTACTGACTCGCATCCGAGATTATGCTATAAATATCTTACGCGGGGCCGGCGGACTTGTAGGACAAGTGTAAACCCATCTTGGCGGGCGAGCCTGCAGCCAAATGATGTTCATCGCAGGGTCATGTCGAACCCTTCTACGCTCCTGGTCGCGAAGGATGGTCGTCACAACATGCTGGAGCGCGCCCGTCCAGGGCATGGTGGGCCTCCCCTACCTCCGGGACGCGACCCGCCCGAATCGCCCGGTGTCATGCTCGAGGGTCCGATGACTCGCAAAGAAGAAGATTGATATGAGCAGGCCATCATCCCGTCACGGTCCCTGAGGACCGTGCCTCCCCTCCGCTCAGCAGTCTCGGAGTCCATCCGGTGCGGTCCGCGGACTGGCAGCGGATGTCATGAACACACCATACGACCGGCTGATGGCAAAGTATCGCGAGACTGCGCTCACGAACTCGACGTACATGATGCTGTTGTGGGACATGGACACCTACATGCCTCCAGGCGGCGTCGACCTCAGGGGCGAGCAGCTCGGCCTGCTCAGCCGCCTGTCGCACAGGATGCTCACGAGCGATGAGCTAGGCGTTCTCATGGGCGAATCAGAGAAGGTCAAGGGCACCTTCGACGAGGTGCAGGCGAGGAACCATTATCTCTTCAAGAGGGAGCGGGAGATCGCCGTCAGCGTCCCGGAGGACCTCGTGGCCGCGCACGCGAAGCAGGGGGCCGTTTCCAGGGACGCATGGGCGAAGGCCAGGACTGCCAAGGACTGGCGCGTGTTCGAGCCCGAGCTCGAGAAGATGGTCGACCTCAGCATCAAGATGGCCGAGGCGACCATGGATGCCAGAGGCGCCAAGACCGTCTTCGATGCGATGATAGACGACTACGAGCGGGGCATGACGAACGGGCAGGCCGCGGACCTTCTGGCAGACCTCAGGAAAGCTCTGGTCCCGCTGGCGGACAGGCTGAGCGAGAGGTCCAAGGACGCTGATGTCTCGATCCTCTCGCGCCGCGTACCCCAGAAGGCGCAGCGCGATGTCGTGAGGGACGTTGTCAACCTCCTCGGTTTCGATACGGTCTCGGACAAGGCTCGAGGACGCATCGACGATACGGTGCATCCGTTCACGATTGGATACATCGATGATGTCAGGATCGCCCTCAAGTTCACGGAGAACGGACTCTTCGATTCGTTGATGGGCGGCATGCACGAGGCCGGGCACGCGCTGTACGACCAGAACATGAACCATGATTGGATGTACATGCCTGTCTCGGCCGGCGCGAGCATGGGTGTGCACGAATCGTGTTCCAGGTTCGTGGAAAACATGATCGGGACCTCAAGGAACTTCTGGAGCTTCTACCTCCCCAAGCTCAAGACGCTGACGGGCGCGTTGTTCTCGGACGTCGGACTCGACGATATCCTGAGGGCCATGAACCGGGTGGAGCGCTCCAAGATACGCGTGAAGGCAGACGAGGTCACATATGGTCTCCATATCGCAATCAGGTTCGAGATCGAGCGGGCGTTGTTCTCGGGCAAGGTGACGGTCAAGGAGCTCCCGCACATGTGGAACGAGCTGTACGACCGCTACCTCCAGGTCAAGATAGATGACGATGTCGAGGGCGTGATGCAGGACGTCCACTGGGGCATGGGCGCGTTCGGATACTTCCAGAGCTACGCCATGGGGAACCTCTACGACGGCATGTACGTGAAGACGCTCGACAAGACCATGCCCGAGTGGCGGCACGAGATCGAGATGGGCAAGCCGCAGGTGGTCCTCGGTTGGCTCAAGGAGAACGTCCATCGCTGGTCCTCGCTGTACGACCCGGAGAAGCTGGTTCAGAGGGTCACGGGCTCCTCGCTGTCGTCAGGGCCGTTCGTGGAGTACATTGAGCGGAAGTACTCGGGCATCTGGAGCTAGATGGCCGGGGACTTGCCCCGGTCAGGGCTGGTCCGTCAGAAGACGTAGTTCGCCAGATACACGATCTCGCCCGAGAGGAAGGCTGCGAACCAGGTCACCATCAGATAGGGCGCCAGCCTCGCGTGGAGCGTGTATTCCCTCTTCCTCCTCATGTGTAGCAGCGCGGTTGTCAGCACGATGACCTCGAGTACTATGACAACGACCGCTAATATCCCGTGGGCGATGAAGTACGCGAGCAGCGGGCCGCTGATGTCCAGGGTGGAGCCCTCGACCTCCCCGCCGAAGAACCTGTAGATCATGTAGAATATCGAGAGCGTCAGGTCCCAGACGATCGCCGCGGAGCCGGTGATGCTATGGAACCTCTTATGCCCCCTGCCGCTGAGGTACGCGTGCGTGAAGAGGAATGCCACCGGTATCAGGGCCAGTGCGACGAATGTGCTCATGAGCGGGGCGTCTGTCATAGTGCGCCGAACGAAACCCCTCTAGATAAAGACGAGGACGCCGGTCGTCCCGGCGGTAGCTCCTTCCGTCCTGGTCGGTCATCCCTTGAGGGCAGTAGCCAGCCTCGCGACCCGCTCCCCGAGCTCCTTGCAGGACTCGATCTCCTTCTTGTCCGGCGCTTCGACTGCGGTCGGCCCGTAGTGCTTGTTGTCGTACCTGCCCTGGACGACCATTCCGTGGATCAGCATCGCCTCGAGTATCGATAGCAGGGTCGTCTCCGCGCCGCAGGCAGTGTCCCCGGAGCTCGTGAACGCCCCACCGACCTTTCCCTTCAGCTTCCCGTGGACCTTGTTTGTCTGGTCGATGAACGATTTCACCTTCCCGGACATGTTCCCGTAGTAGGTCGGCGAGCCGATGATGATCGCGTCTGAGCTGGTCAGGTCGCTCATCTTCGCCTTGTCGACTTGCAGGAGGACCACTTCGGTCCCCTTAACCTTCCTCGCGCCCTCGGCCACGGCGAGGGCCATCTTCTCGGTGTTCCCAGTCCTCGAGTCGTAGATCACGGTAACGTGCGTCATACCTTCACCATCGCTGCGTCGAGGCGGAATCGGCCACGTCACCTATTAACGCTCTCCTGCAGGAGACGCTGCGGAGGACTTCGACCTCAGCGAGCGGTTCTCCACTTTCTGCAATCAGAGAGTCATTGCACCGAGCCTGATACTTTCCCGGCCCGTCGTTGCACCCTTAGCGGATCTCCGAATGGAGGAGATGTTAAGACTGGATGAAGAGGGTTTCCGGACTGGACGAGGCAGCCACGCGTCGATATGCGGACGCTGTCCGTGCTCAATCGGCCAGTCTCACTTGAACATGCCGCACAGCGCACTGTCCGTGTCGCAAATCTTGAGCGGGCATCGTGGACGGTGCGTCGTCATCGAGGACGTGTGTTGTGGCACGTCATGGCCTTGTCGATGCCCTGATGGCCCGTAGCTCAGACCTGCTGCCCACAGCTGCATGCCTATGGGTCTGGACGCCCCGAGGAGGCCGCCATCACTCGGCGTAGTACGCCAGCAGGAAGTCGTCCCATGTGGTGTCGGCCGAGAGGCGCTCCGTCGTGTACTCCTCGAGGTAGACATCTATGTCTGGCCAGAAGATCATGAGCCCGAAGATGTCGCTGTACGGCTCGTACGAAGCGA
>DUKU01000026.1:14303-18348 GCA_013329135.1 Thermoplasmata archaeon | reverse complement strand
TCTAGTATCGTCACTTGCGTATCGAGTCGATCGTTCATGTATTCGTACTTCTCATCGAACGACTCCGACACGGAGTCGAAGGCGTCGTTCAAAGAGGAATAAAGAATAGAAAAAAGGATTAGAAAGGCGGCGAAGAATATCGCCATTGTAGCCGAGACACTAAACCCCATGAAAGCCCTCCAGACTCTCCTTGAACTTGGAGATGTTCTGTTCGAGGGAGTTAAGGCGGTCCTTGTCAACCTCTAGCCCGGCTATCTTCTGCACGAACAGCAGGGACTTCAGGTGGTCGTCTGCGGACAGACGCCAGTCCTCGACCTTCTTGTACGGGGCCGCAGTCGGCGGCGGGAGGTCGCGGAATACGTCCTCCCTCACCTCCTCTTGGCCCATGTACTTGGTCACATCCTGCATTTCTCCGCGCGCGTAGGACATGATCTCTGATTTCACGTCCTCGCTGATCCATCCTACATCGACATAGTAGTCTAGCACGAGCGACATCCTTTCCCTGGTCACGCGCTCGAACAGGAACTCTATCCAGCGCATCACGAGGACCAGCGTCAGGTAGTCGTGTGGGATGTACGCAAGGAGCGGCTTCTTGTTGTGTTTGCTCCTCGCGGACGCTCTCACCTGCCTTTCGTACTTCTCGTCCTTCGAAGTCTTGTCGAGTGTCGGTGGGGGCTCTCTCCTGGGTCCGGAGAACACTGTCTCAACGGTAGCGGTTGACGTCCCTGGCTCCCACGGGGCGGCGTCGCGACTGGCCTTGGGCCCTTTGCCATTGAAGGTTGGCGGCTCCATTTCCCCTTCCTGATATGGCCGGAACTCCGGTATGTCTCCGTCCAGCTCGATTGGAGCGAACGGAGCGGGCTCAGGCATCACAGCCGGTTGGGGCTGGACAGGTGGGGGGGTCTTCTCGGAGACATCTAGGAAGGGATTGAACTTGGTGGACACGACCTCGTAGACGGAAAGGAGCTTCCTGATGTCCTGTTCCATCTGATTGAGCCGGTCCCGGACCTTGGCATTCTCGTTCCGATCCGTTGTGAGAGCGGAATCGATCCGGCCCATCTTATCCTCGATCTCCTCCAGGCGTCCCATGAGCTCGCTTAGCTCCTTGACGCCCGCGAGACCTGCACCGTTGGCCTCGTCCTCTCCCAAGTATTCCTCATCTTCCGCGCTGACGAGCTTGTCGGCTCCCTGGCTCGTCTCAGTCTCCTCATAGGCCCCCTCTTCCGCCTCCTCTTCGAATCCCTCCTCGAAGCCTTTCAGCTTCCTTCTTGCGGAGGAACCGTCTTTCTCTGGTTTCTTGCGGAACAGGCCAGCCATTTTTCTTACACCATTTCCCCGTGCTCTCTAGTCAGGGCACCATCCCCCTCCCAGAAAGGGAGGGGTTTGGTGATGCCCTGACGGGTTCGCAGAGGCTCGTGTCTCTACTTCAGGACAACCACGCTGCTTGCCTCGAGCGTCGATGGCGCAGTTATCTCGAGGAGTGTCGGAACACCGTGCTTCGGCATGAGCAGCACAGATATCTGCTCCTGCACATCGAGACCCATCACCATGTCTGACAAATCCAGGTGGACCTGGAAGATGTCGCCCGAAGTCATCATGGCTGCAGTTGTCGTCGGGGCCATGTCCCTGAGTTCTGACGCACTGAAGTAGGTTCCATTCGAGGTTCCGCCGTAGTTCAGTGTGACCTCTGAGGTGGACCCGCCGCCGATGGTCTGTATTACTTCGATCTTCGAGTCAGCCAGGTTGATTCCGGGGCTACCAGCCGTCAGAGCGATCTTGATGTAGACATCAGTCACGTTCGAGCCAGTTCCAGTCACTCCCCAGACTGCCAGCACCTTGAACCCGGTAGCTACGTCCTGCAAAGCCTCGTCCCCGGTGCTCTCAGCCTGTTGCTGCAACTTGTATGCGGTCTGAACCAGTACACCCGCGGCCACAGCGGCTACGAGTATCATGGCGATGAAGATCAGAAGGGTACCAACACCCATCTCACCTTCCTCTTCCATCTTCCTCTTCTTCCATGCTAGTTTCTGCATTCTTTCTTCCTCCAATCTCGCATCTTTCCCAGGTTCCGTACCTGAGGGACGACCGGCGAACCTGCCGGCGCGGGGATCGTCAGAGCCGATCCTGGCTCCCCCGCCGAAGGCGGGACATCGAGAGCTTCCTCTGCTCGATGTAGGTCCAAAACACACGGTTTTGTACCCCGTACTTGGCACGTCGTTGCTCTGGGGCGATCAATCGATTCTGGCGGCAACCAGGTCAATCGTGTTTACCAGGTCCTCACGCCTCACCTCCGAGGCAACCGCCGTGCCCTACAGCGGGGAGTGAGAGAGATGTGCCTCCCAAGGTTGGCTTGAGAGGCACTATCCACAGGGCATGTAGACCTCTCTCGAGCCCTTACTATCAGGAGGACAAGTCATAAACATTATTATACAAATATTCAGAAAAATTACTAGGGGTGAGAATCACCCCTGATTCGCTCCGTGTCGATTTCGGAGCGGCTGGCTCCCAAGAATCACACGAGTATTACGTACCTGTACGTGCCGAGGTACGGTATCCTGCACTCCTCGAGGGTGGGCTGCCCTATCGCCGGGATGAACTTGAGGGAGAACGACGAGTCCGCATGCAGGTTCAGTCCGATCTCGCCCGCGTCGATGAAGACCTTCACTAGAGCACTATCGTAGAGGGAGAATGTGGTGGCGAAGGTGTTGTCGGAATCCCTCAGGATCTCCACGGAGAACATGGTGGCGGTTGCGCCAGAGACTCCCAACTGACCCGAGTTGAAGTTCAGGGTGACATCGGTCATGCCATCGGTTATCTCGATCATCATGGTCGTGAACTGCACAGGCCTGCTCCCCGGGACGGTCTTGACCTTGATCTCAATGATCTGTATGGTGTTGGATGGCATCGACGACTGGGCGTAGTTGCCAGCGGAATCGACTGCTACGACTGCGTAGAAGTAGAGCGTGCCCGTTGTGCCGGAGTAGTCAGAGTAGTTTCTGGCGCTCGAGTCGAGATCTGCCAACGGCGCCATGGTCATGAGCTCTTCGATCGTGTCAAGGGCGCCGATGCTGGTCCCCCTGAAGATCAAGTACGATGAGACAGTCGTCTGCGCGTCGGTCGCCTCCGTCCAGGATACGATCATCGACTGCGGGGCCTGTCTGACAGATACTGACCCTGCGTTTCCCGGAGAGCTCGCATCCACTGTCTGCGCATCATAGCTCAGGGCGCCAATGAACTCCTCATTCCCAGCGTTGTCTCGGACCACTATGAAGTAAGTGTATACTCCAATCTCCGAGGGGGCGTCAACGTGACTCGATGTGGTGGAATTGAGCTCCTCCAGGAGTGTCGAAGTGACCGGGATGGTCACCACGGTCCTTCCATCCTGGATGATGACAGGCAGAGAGTTCACAGACCCTTCGGTCCTGTACAATCTCTGAGTATCTATTCCGCTCTCGGCGTCACTCGCAGGCACCCAGAACAGTGCCACTGAGTATTCATCGGGCCTGGCCATGCTCGTCATCGAGCCACCAGCCGGCGGTGCAAGGTCCTCGTCTTGCGACGAGTCGTCCGTGGAGGTGGAGCTGTCGATGGCGGTGTAGAGTACGACGTTTCCCGCCCTGTCTGCGCCCACTATGGCGTAGGCGTAGGATGTCGAGTTGTCGTCCCTAACGGTATAGTCAATGTAATGTACGGTGGAACCGGAACCCGCACTGATCCTGACGAGCTCCATGGATGGGTTCAGCTGATCGAGCGTCAAGAGCCGGTTCCTGGCGATCTGCTCGTTGAAGGCGGCCGGGTTGGTCGGGTCGTACACGGATGTGCGATACACGATCTCCTCGTACAACCCTGACCCGAAGTCGTTCGCCGGGGTCCAGTTCAGGGCGACACCTAACACTGAAGTCCCGTCGGCCGAGGCCGTGACATTCCATAGTATTCCGCCGATGGGCGCCTGGTTGTCTGTCACGGGCATGTATCCCGAGACTATCGTCGACGCTTCTCCGTCCGGGTTTCTGTCACCTGCGATGTTGACGACCGTCAGGCCGCC
>DUKU01000026.1:5415-14108 GCA_013329135.1 Thermoplasmata archaeon | reverse complement strand
GCCGCGTACAGTATGAGCGATGCCGCTATAGCTGCCACCAGCACGATCGCGATGAAAATGATCAGAGTGCCGATACCGACATCGGCTTCTTCATCCTGCGCCCTCAGTTGTCGGACCTTGTGTAGCCCCATCCCAGTCCTCTCCGTGTTTGGAGGGCATGGAACGTGGCTATGTTCGGGTCGCAGCGGTCACCAACGTGGGACACTATCAGAATGTGCAGATCCTACGGACCTGCCTACTACCTCGTCCTGAGGACGAGAGCCTACGGTCTACATGCCCTGTGGATAGTGCCTCGAGATGCGTTGGAGGCTGTTGCTATTCAATCAGGGCCGTTGATATATAAGGCGACCAGCCGTGATTTTCACGGGAGAAAATCAGAATTGTAAGGGGTTTGTCGAAGCCTGGTCCAGGTACGCTCGGATGCCCTGTGTATGCGTTTGCCTCTCTCAGCGCAGCGGCGGAACACCTACAGAGTATCACACCTTGTAGTAGTCCGCGAGCCTTCTCTCGAACCGACTGATGCGCTCGTCGACCTCGACCCAAGTGTTCCTGTCGACGTCCATTCCGGCTATCTCCATCATGAACATCCAGCACTTGATATGGTCCTCGGGCGTCAGCCGCCAGTCGACCTCTTCCGCTTTAGTCTCTCCATCGGAGTCGGTCCCTCTCCTTATCAGGAGGTTGTGGTCTTCGATGTCCTCTTCCATCAGCGCCTGCTCTTCAGAAGGCGCTTCGGGCTTCGCCCCTTCGGCCAACGCAGACATGTATGCGGCTGCCTGCGTCCCAAGCCACCCTATCCTCTTGTAGAAGACGAACAGCTCAGGCAACGCCTCGGGGTCAATCTTGTCCATGAGGAACGAGAGCCACCGCATCGTGATGATGTTGGTCCTCGAATCGACCGAGATCACTTCCAACGCGGCTTCCCCTTCCTCGTTCATGGAATCACATCCTTCAAAGCCTTCTAGGTGAGGTTCTCGTAGGTGTTCGAGAGCACTGACGGCGCAACCACCGACAGATATGTCGGTATGCCGTGCTTCGGGATGATCAAGAGGTCCGCCTGCTGCTGCGATGCCAGGCTGAGGCTGTTCGCACTCAGGTTCACATGGATGAGGGCGATGTCGCCCTGGGTCATCCCTGGCTCGCCAGTGGTCCAGTCGTTCGTGGGGTACGTGTCCCTGATCTGTGTCGCGCCGAAGTAACCCACATCAGAGCCAGTGAGATTGTACGCCAGCGAAACGTCGGTATCACCGTTCGTGACTTCGATGATCACGTGCTCGAGGTTGATGACCGGGCTACCTGCCGCCAGGGTTATCTTGATGTATAGGTCGGTCACCTCAGGGACCGATAGGTTCGTCATGCCGTACGCCGCGAGTATCCTGAACCCCGTGGCCACTTCCATCAGTGCTTGATCCCCTGTCGACTCTGCCTGCTGTTGTAGTACATACGCGGTCTGGACGAGCACTCCCGCGGCAACCGCCGCGACGAGTATCATCGCGATGAAGATCAGCAATGTCCCGACCCCCATCTCGGCTTCTTCGCCCATCCGCACCCTTCTGGGCTTGGATATCTTCTTCATTTCTCATACCTCCGTGGTGTGTGCGGGAAGGCTAGGCATCGTGTCCTGGGACCATGGGATTGGAGGGCGGCAGTGAGGAAGCACTGCCGCTGTGACATGGATACAGAATCCGTTGCCTGGCCTATCCGCCTTTGTTGTTGTTCTAGTTCACTCCCTAGGAGGTCTACATGCCCTGTGGATAGTCCAAGCGTTGCCCTGCGCGGGGCGTTACTTCCGCCCCTGAGAGCCATCAATGATTATCATGGGTAATAAAAGACAGTTCCGGTGTGATTCTCTTTTTAGAAAATCAGCTTGTGCGGCTTAGCGCACATGCTGGCAGAATTATGTAGAGGTTTCCTGCGGATGCTCCGCAGTCGTGGATCTATCGCAGAATCAGAACTCTCTCGGCTTCGGCAACGCCATATTCTGGATGATCTCGAGGGGGGCGGACCTGAAGTTCATGTCCACCTTCATGCGGAGCGTGCCCTTCTCGTAGACCATCGTCACGCTCCCTATCATCGAGCGGTACACCTTGTACCTCTTTCCATCCGATGTGAGCTCGCTGCCTTCCTGCTCGATCAAACCAGATGTCCCGAGCTCCCTCAGTTTCCTGTAGCAGCTCGCGAGTGGTATGTCGAACATGAATGCAAGCTCCCTGGCGCTACGGGCCTTGTGGCTCGTGGCTGCAAGGATGTTCATGTTGTATTCGTCTGTGAGTATTTGCGCGATACTCAGCTTCTTAGCGTCCGCTGTGATGCCCAATTCGGTAGCCGTTCGAATCCCCTCTTTAGGGGGGAGTTAGAGCTTATTCCCGTCCCTTGTCCAGGGGTACTATTTTGTCAATATATATAATTCACGATTTGTTTGTAACAGGTGAGAATCACCTGAACTTCTCACGGGCGCTCTTTCGGACCGGCCAGATGTGCAGGTCATTCATTGCTGTTAGGACTGTGTCATAGCGCGGTGTATCGTCTCTGATTGTCTCGGCTTGGAATTGAGCCAGATGGTTTATGACGGATGACATAGAATTGTCAAGGTCGAGGCCACCCGGGATGAACGCGTACGAGCTGTCCAAGCTCTTGGTCGATGAGTACTCGGCCAAGATACTGATCTACTCGAGGGACAGGCCGCGCACCGTCCAGGACATGTGCCAACGTCTGAACATACCCGTCACGCTGGGTTACAGGAGGGTCAACACTCTCCTGTCGGAGGGGCTCCTGGAGTGCGAGGGTAAGGTCCTCACGCAGAAGGGCAAGTGGACCAGGACCTATTTGTCCCAGGTCAGGCGCGCCCAGATATTCTTCGATGACGGAAAGGTGCGACTGAAGTTCGAGCTCAGGACCGGCCAGGTGAAGTGGTCCGAGGACTGGATCGCATCCGTGGCCGTGTAGGCACACGCATCTCGTCGAACTCCCGGACTGATAATCATGTCCGAGATTCGACCGGAAACATATTTCACCGTTCTACCCGATGAGGCATGCTGTAGTTTGCCTTTCGCAGGTACGGCATGCGAGAGCCAGGTTGACACAATGCCTGGTGCGGATATGAGCGCGGAACCGAGCGGGCGCAGGGACAAAGGGCCCACCGACGTGGACCTCGCGAATTACGCGAGGGCATACATGGGCGCCTATATGGGCGCAGTACAGAGCGAGAGCCCTGAGCACCCGCCAGTGTTCTACAAGAACCATCCTTACTCCATAGAGGCATGCTACATGCCCAACGACAGTTTCTGCCTACTGTTCGAGAAGTCCGAGAGGCCGACGATAGCCGTCACCAGCCAAGACTGGGAATACGTGATGGGCAAGGTGATGTCCGGCGTGTCCTACCTGGCGACCGTGTATCCGCACGAGGGCTTCTCTGTGGATGACGCCGTGGCCAAGGGACGCCGCGACGCGATCAGGGACATACGCGCTATCGAGAGTTCGGACATGGTCGACGCCACTCGTCAGCTTGAGAAGGCCATGAGCGAACTCAGCAACATGGGCGACTGGACGAAGAACCCCGTGAAGATGGCCGAGACTGTCATGGCCCGATTGGAGCCGATCAGGCAGGCGGTCCAGAGGAGCGGCCCGACCGTGGACATGCTTGCGATGGTCGACGGCCTCAGACACTGCAACATCGCTCCAGCGAGCGGCAAGCTCGACCCTGACGACCTCGAGGCGTTGTCGGGTGCCTCATCCCTCATGTCGGACCTCACCGCGATGCTCAGGGACGTGAAGCTCCAAGGCGAGAAGTTGGAGGACGTCCAGGAACATCTGAGGGGAGAACTTCACGATTTCAAGATCGAGCTGGACAAAAAGATCGCCAAGGGACTCGGGGTCATACTGGCCACGACGGACAGGAAGATAGACAAAGCCATCGCGTCCTCTCATGGACCGGCGAAGGATTCAGGCACGCAGTCAGCCGTCGCGAACCTTGCTGACGAAGTGACCGCTCTCAAGAGCACGATCGAACTGCTGCGGGTCCCGGAGGACGAGGAGGACGAGAACGACCTCCCCGCCAGGTTCGAAGAGCTGGTCGACGAAGTCGCCGCCGTGAGGTCCATGGCCGAGAACATCAGGATGCCAGACATACCGATAATCCCTGAGCCCAAGGTCCCCGAAGGGCTGGTCATCAAGATCGATACCCTGACGAACGACGTCGCCAAGGTGTCCATGCGCATCAAGCGCATCGAGGACTACCTGACGGCCGTGTCAGCCACCAAGCGCGCACAGAGGTAGCCGGCCCGCGGCTTCACAACTGCACCGTGATGTCTTCCTTGATCCTGTCCAGGATGAGGTATGTGTTGCTGCGCTCGACCTCGTCGATCCTGATGAACGCGTCCACTATGTCCTTGAGTTCCTCCCTCGAGGACGCCCTGAGCAGGATGGCGAAATCGATGTTCCCCAGGAGGAAGTAGGTCGCCCAGACGCCTGGGATCTTCGATATCTTCTCGCCTATCTTCTTGGAGTAGTCAGGGCCGTACCTGCCCGTTATCAGCGAGATGGCAAGTATCTCCTTCCCCACCTTCAGGGGGTTGACGCACGCCTTGAACCCGGTGATGACCCCTTCCTCGATCAGCCTGTTGACCCTGTAGTGGACCGTGGACGAAGACAGTCCTGTCTTCTCGCCTATCTTCTTCAGGCTTATGTTGCAGTCATCCTGAAGCATTTTCAATATGATCCTATCGCTCTTATCCAGCGTGACCGGGTCCGGTTTGTCCAACGAAGGTGCCCCCTCTAAAACGTTCGAAAAGGTAACATGAAAATCGGATAGATAACGCTTTCGTTGGGTCATCCTCGAACGGAACGACAATCGAACAAAGTGTCACAATCCCGTCTCATGCGATGTATAAATGTGTTCATCAGTTCGCGCCATAAGACCGGGGGCCCGGCGGCGGGGTCGATCACAAGAAGGCGCCGATCGTCGGCTGGTCCAGCAGGTCCATGTCGAAGAAGATGATGCCCTCCTTGACGCCATGCTGGTCAAGTGTCACCTCTCCCCGCTGACGAGCGAGGAACGACGAGCGCCACCAGAGGTCCACGGCGGCGTTCCCGACGGCTCCAAGGTACGCCTGCGCGTAGTTGAATGAGTAGTCCTCGAGGTCCAGCAGGTGCGCGGCGTGACCGACGAAGCAGTCCCTCCGGTTGATGACCCTCAGGTACTCCTCGAATGCCTTCCTCCCTCCGGCTGTCAGTGGCATCAATGTCACTTCTGACGGCGCAATCCTGGAGAACTCCTCGGTCCTGCCGTCCTCATGTAGGACGAACCCCACGACGACGTCCCCGACGAGCTTGAATATCTTCCATGTGAGATCCTCGGCCACGTAGACTGGCAGGTAGCTCAGGTCCGGCAGGTCGAACAACTCTGTCCCGATCGAGACTCCGAGCTCCTGCACATCCACTTCTGGTTCGGCGTTTCTGGCCCTTCTCGCGATGTCCTGCGCGGACGAATTCTGCCTGGTCCCCCCGGACTCCGCATAGGTCAGTACCCTGCTCAGGCCCAATTCCTCCGTGAGGTCGTCCATGAGCGCTCCAGCCGCGTCCCTCAGGGATGGGACCGACTGCGCGACCTTGGCATCCCTCGTGTTGCTCGAGAACTCCGCGAACACTTCCCTGGAGCCCCGCAGCTCGTCCATGAGCTCGCCCTGGCCATATTGCGCGAGCAAAGCCTTGCCGGCCTCTGTCATGCCCTCCCCTGGGAGTCCCATGCCCCTGCATGACTGGTTCGCGTTCATCTGTATGCGCCAACCGGCATACACACTGATCGGGAACGCCCTGCAGTAGTGCGGACGTCTGGTGTATATCGCACACCTGCGTTGCCTGAGGAAGTGGCATGCGCCATGAGCCCCCTGGAGTTTGATGGCAGCGCCCGCCACGTCGGGAGAGATATGCTTGTCCGCGAGACCGTCGGAGAGCATCGGGTCGCCCCTGAACAGCTTCTCCTCGTCAGGGAGCAGCTCGGGCTGGCACAGGCAGCAGAGCGCGCACCCGTCTACGCAAGTGTATGTGAGGCCCTCGAGCTCCGAGAGGTCGACCTCGAGTCTGTCATCGTCCATTGGTTACAACGTCCCTGCCCCGGAACTCCCCGGCCTGCTCCTCGTCCTTCATCACCAGCTCCCCTCGGACCATGACGGCCCTGGGGAACACGGCTGGCATGCCTTCGAACGCTGTCCAGCCACATTTGGAGTACAGGTCGTCGGCCCTGACATCGCGTCCGTCCATGAAGTCGACGACGATGAGATCAGCATCGTACCCGATGTCTATCCTGCCCTTCTTGATGCCGAATATCTCCCCTGGCCTCTCGCACAGCGCCCTGACGACCGTAGCCAGCGCGAGGTGCCGGTCCCTCGCATGCTGTAGCATGATCGGGAACATGGTCTCCACGCCTGGCATGCCGCTCGGCGCGAAGTCGAAATCCTCCTTCTTCTCGTCGACTGTGTGGGGGGCGTGGTCCGAGGCCATCGTGTCGAACCTTCCCTGCTTGAATGCCAGGAACAGCGCTTGCCTGTCCGCCCTTGTGCGCAGGGGGGGATTGACCTTGCCGTACGTGCCGAGAGGACGGTCCCTGTCCAGCAGGATATGATGTGGGGTCACCTCTGCGGTCATATTGGGCTGGCCCAGGGCTAGAGACAACGAGTCCTTGGACGACACGTGGCATATGTGCAATCTGCACGCCTCGCCCGCCCTTGCGACCTTCCGGATCGCGCTGGCCTCGCAGTCGTTGCCCCTGTTCCTCAGGTGGTCGCTCAGATTGCTCGCCAGGTCCTTGCGCCTTAGGCTCTCGTCCTCCGCGTGCACCGCGAGCACCTTCCCCGACCTGGCCACCTCGGCTAGTTCACGTTCGACCGAGGAGAGCGAAGGCACCAGTAGGTCACCCGTGGTCCCCGCCATGTAGAGCTTGAAGCCCGCGACCCTCGGGGCGAGCCCGGCAATGTCGACACCTGGCCTCACCGCTGCGAAGAGCCCGAAATCGACCAACGACTTCGACGCTGCGGCCTCGGTCTTCTCGTCCAGCGCGGACATGGTGGTCGTCGGAGGGACCGTGTTGGGCATGTCCAGGACGCAGCTGACGCCTCCGTGGAGCGCTGCCAGGGAGCCAGTCCCGAAATCCTCCTTGTGGGTCATGCCAGGCTCCCTGAAGTGCACATGCGAGTCGATGGCCGCGGGGAGTATCTTCCTGCTGCCGAAGTCGATCCGTCTGTCGCCTTCGAGGTTCCTCGCGATGGCGGATATCCTGCCCCCGTCTATCCCGATGCACGCCCTCTCGAAGCGGCCGGATATGTAGCACTCGCCCTCAACGACAAGCTCCATGCTCCTCATCCAGACTCCTTCGCTCGACCTTTCCGCGGGGCTCCTCCTCCGAGAAGACCTCCGCCTGGAACTTGAACACCTTCGTGCCTTCCTGGAGCCACGCATCGGGGGTGAGTCCTCCCTTCAGGCAGGTCTGTGATATGAATTCCTCCGGGTCCCATCCCCATTCCACGGGCACCTGCGGCAGGAGCAGCCCACGGTTCCATCCTCGCTGCACGATGAGGCCATCGACCGCAACCTTGACATGCTTGGGATACTCAGTGCGTTTCTTGACAATGATCTCCTCAGGGGGCGTCAGCAGGCTCACCTCGACCGTGATCTTGTCCAGCTCCGAGGGTTTCACGGGCGGGAACCGTGGGTCCCGGGAGCATGCGCTGATAGCCGAGTCCCTGAGCGCATCCTCGAGCGCCAGGAGCGCCTCCGGATACCCGATGCATCCCCTCAGGTCCCCTCCAGGATGGGTCGTGAGGGTGACGAAGACCCCTGACTTGTTCTTGAAACTGCTTGGGAGGTCGAGCCTGGGGGGGTTCTCCTTCTTCACATGGCACTCAACAACGGCCCTTGCGGCCCTGACCGCCAGTCGGCCGTCCTCGTCCGAGAACATCACAATCTTCTTGCTCAATCGAGTATCACACATAAAGACTTTTCAACATGGCTCTCCCGCGGAGTAGCCTGGGTTGTCTGGCTCGAGCGCCATGCACCAAACCTTAAATATCCTCCATACGAATCCGAGGGCGGTTACGATGAAGTTCGTGAAGCTCTCCCAATCCGAGTACGAGGAGATACGCAAGCTCTACGAGGGCGTGATGTCTCAGGCGTGCTACGGCCTCTTCTTCCGGGAGGGCATGATACTCGGGGACGAGATCTCCAAGATCGCCCTGCAGGAGCCAGAGAAGTACTTCGAGATATGCGCCAACCTGCTGAGGGCGAGGGGATGGGTCGATAACATCGTCTTCGAGGAGGCCACCGCCGTCGCGGAGGGGTCGATCGAGGCCACACAGTCGGATGTCCCGACCTGCCACAGGCTCAGGGGCATCGTGAAGAGGGTCTACGAGGCCAAGGGCCACAGGCGTCTCCACTGCGAGGAGATAGAGTGCATCAGCAAGGGAGACAAACACTGCGTGTTCAGGGTGGAACCGCTAGGAGGTGGTTGAACTGGAGCTCAAACCGGCCTTGAGGGCCCTCAGGCAGAACTGCGGGTCCATCGCATCGGCTATCATAAGCAGGGACGGCCTCGTCATAGCTGCTGACCTGCCGGAAGGCGTGTCCATGGACACCTTCGCGATCATGTGCGCGACGCTCATAGGCGCCGCCTCGACCGCCAACTCGGAGCTGAGGGTCGGCAC
>DUKU01000026.1:3809-5263 GCA_013329135.1 Thermoplasmata archaeon | reverse complement strand
GTCCTCCCGAGCAGGATGGACCCCTCGGCCGCGAAGAAGGAGCTGCTGAAGCTCGCTGACACGATCAGGATGATCTGAGCCTGGTCACATCGCGGATAGAATGATGATAATGGGTTTCTGGAAGGTGTTTCCCAGGCGGATGCCTAGGCTATCTCGAGCTCCTTCAGCTTCTCAGGGGTCGGGACCCCGTCCGACGTCCACTTCCTGAAGGCCATGTAGTCGTCGAGCATCCTGTTCATCTCCTCGACGCTGATCTTGGAGCCCTTGGACGGTCCGTCGGGGATCGGGTCCTCGAGTATCCTGGGTGGCAGGAGCCAGTCCTTCCTGGTCACGCCCTGGAGCACGTTGAAGTTGCCCTTCATCGTGTGGATCCTCTCGCCGATCCTGAGCAGCTCGTCCTCGGTGAACTCGAGCCCGGTGATGGCCTTGATGACCTCCCTCAGCTTGTCTATGAGGAAGAACCCCCTCGAGAACTTGCAGAGGCCGATCGAGTCGTACACGCACATGAAGTTCTCCATGGTGGCGACCTTCTCGCCCTTGCCCTCGGGAGAGAACCTGTCGATGCCCTCCCAGCGCCAGAACTTGCCCACGAGCTCGGGGGCGTAGAACCCTGCCCTGAGATGGCACGCGCCCCTGGTGGACGTCATGAACGCCAGCCCGTGGCCCTTCATGCCCCTGACATCGTACGCTGGAGGCTCCATGCCCTTCGTGTGTATCGCGTACCTCGCGGAGCCTCTGCCTATCTTCTCCGCGGCCCTCTTCACACCCTCCGAGAGTACGTCGCCGAACCCTTCGCGGTTGCCCATCATCTCACACATCTTGGGCACCGCGTCCGCGGCGTTGTCCCACGTGAGCCTCATGCCGACCTCCTGCTCCGTCAGGATGCCCCTCTGGACGAGCTCCATCGCGAACCCGATGGTCACTCCTGCGGATATGGTGTCTATGCCCACGAGGTCGCAGACCTCGTTCGCCCTTGCGACCGATTCGATGCTAGCGTTGCCGCAGGTGCTGCCCAGGGAGTACAGGGTCTCGTACTCGAGCCCGTCTATGGCCACACCAGCGAACTTGCCGCTCTTGACCTCGAACAGCTTGCCGCAAGGCTTGGTGCAGGCGAAGCAGGCCTTGTTCTTCGTCACGTACCTGGTCGCCCAGTAGTACGGGTCGATCTGCTCCCTCTCCTTGAACACACCCTCCTGCCAGTTCCTGGTCGGGAACACTCCCTTCTCCTTGTTGATCCAGCCGAGGAACTCGCCGGTGCCGTACTTCGTGTCCTCTATGAACGAGGGCGCGGCCTCCATGATCTTCTGGTATCTGAGGGCTATCTCGAGGAGCGCGTCCGGGTCGGACGGCTCCAGGTCCTTCGTGCCCCTGACGACGATCGCCTTGAGGTTCTTGGACCCCATGACGGCTCCGAGCCCGGCCCTGCCGGACTGCCTGTCGTCGCAGTCTATGCA
>DUKU01000026.1:0-3622 GCA_013329135.1 Thermoplasmata archaeon | reverse complement strand
GTGACCCTGGTGTCCTTGCCCCATATGTCGTCGGCCTCGTTGACCTCGACCTCGTCGTCGTTTATGAACAGGTACACGGGCTTCTCCGCCTTCCCGTGGACCTCGAGCGCGTCATAGCCCGCGTGCCTCAGCTCGGCACCTATGGACCCTCCCATGATGCTCTCAGCGAGCGTGTTCGTCGCCGGCGACTTCCCCGCGAACGCGGTCTTCCCGCCCGTGGGGACGGGGTAGCCAGCGAACAGTCCGGGGGCCATCGCGAGCACGTTCTCGGGAGAGAACGCGTCCGCGCCCTCGGGCACGTTGTGATAGACGAGCTCCACCGCGAAGCCCTGGCCTCCCAGGTACTTCCTGGCGTACCTCTCGTCGATGGTCTTGATGGAGCTCTTCCCCGTGGAGAGGTCGATCTTCAGTATCCTTCCAGCGTATCCCTTCATGTCACTCCTCCTCCTTGAGCAGGCTCCTGACGAGCTCGTACTGCTCGGGCTTCGGCTCCTCGTACTTGATGGCGCCCATCGGGCAGAACTTGACGCATGTGGGGTCGCCTCCGCAGAGGTCGCACTTGAACGCCACGTCCTCCATGCGCATCACGCCGAACGGGCACACCTCGACGCAGGTGCCGCACGCGGTGCACTCGCTCTCCTCGACTCGGACGATGCCGTCCTCGTTCTTGATCGCCTCGACCGGGCACTGCAGCACGCAGCACTCCTCGCCGCACGACACGCAGTGCGTGCACACAGCTGGGAAGTCGGTCTTGACATCCCTCCTGTGGACCTGCAGCCGCGCGTTGCCGTGGTTGACCTTGCCTTCATGATACAGTGAGCAGGCCATCTCGCAGAACCTGCATCCCGTGCACTTGTCCGGGTACGGAACCAACATCTTTACCATACGGTAAGACACCCCTGGTTTGACGGTGCTCGGTAACGGGGTACGTGTAAAAAAGTTGTGCGTCCCGACCCCGATGATATCGGAGCGTTACTTCGATTTCCGCTTGATCTCGACCTTCTTGAGCGCGGCCTTGCGCTCGGGCATCTCCTTGTCGAGCTCCGTGAGGACCGCGTCGATGAAGCTCTTGGCCGCCAGGAGGACCTCCTTCTCGGCCCTGTGTATCCTGAGCTTGGTCTCCTCGGGCACATCGATGTGCTTCAGCGCGGAGTTGGCCGCCTGGACCACATCCATGCCCGCGTTCACGAAGTGCGTCATGGTCTCCTTGGTCGTGACCTCGGAGACGATCTCCTCAAGGTGCCTTTCGAGCCTCTTTGCGGCCTCTGCTCCCTTTTCCCTTCTTCCTCCCAATTTCCTCACCTTCGAACCTGATGGTCAGCCAGGTCCCGTCCATGTCCGCCCCCAGGAGCTCCTTGCCTGCGAGCGCGTATGGCAGGATGATGGACTTCTTGAACGCCCCCAGCTGCAGTACGAGAACATCCTTGCGCGTATATAGCTCTAGTTTCTGGTCCATCACGAACGGGAGCTTCACGGCCAGCGTGTTCTCCCCGTCCCCGGACTCGATCCTCATCGGGGATTCGAGGGAGTACGCCTTCGTGGGGTCGTCCTTCCCGAACAGCTCTTCCGCCAGCCTCTCCAGGGCCGCCTTGCCCAGGACCTCCCTCGGCATAAGCCCCGCCCTGAATGTCTTCAGGGGCGAGAACATCTCGTCGATGCTCTTGAGGTGCTTCCTCTGCTCCTCGAGCTTTTCGGCGAAGAACGGGTCCGTGATGTCCTCGGACATGACCCTGTTGATGACGATGCTCTCGACGGTGTACCCGTACATGCACAGATATGTGTATGCCCGCTGCGTCTCGGATATGACCATCTTCTCTGGGTTGACCACGAGCCTCACGGAGGTGACCTCTGGATCCGTCAAGAGGTCTCGGACATACCTGAGCCTCTCCCTGAGCTGCTCGAGGTCTTCGAGGAACTTGTCAGAGGGCAGGGGCGTCGACACGATCCTGCCCACCGTGACCCTGGCGATCTTGAGAACGTTCTTGACCATGTGGAACAGGTGGTCGAAGTACCAGTTGGCGATGTCTGGGAACGCCAGGAGCCTGAGCGTATCCGCCGTCGGGGCGGTGTCCATGACGACCACGTCGTACTTCTTCGACTTGTGGAACTCCTCGACATGGAACAGCGCGGACATGAGCTCCATGCCCGGGAACACGGCCATCTCCTTCGCCGAGACCCCGTCCATGCCCTGGGACGCCAGGAAGTCGGAGAAGTAGCTCTGTATCTCCTTCCAGCGGGTCTCGAGTTCGAGCTGTATGTCAATCTCCAGACCGTCGAGGTTCTTGGCTATGCGCTGCAGGGTGCCCGAGAGGGGCACCTCGAGAGAATCCGAGAGGCTGTGGGCCGCGTCAGTGCTTATGACGACCGTCCTGTGGCCGAGCGCGGCGGACCTCAAGGCCGTCGCAGCGGCGACGGAAGTCTTCCCGACCCCGCCCTTGCCCGTATAGATGATGACCCTCATATCGTCCCGAGGGCGAGGGAACGCCCTCTCCTCTGATAATGGTGTCGGGGACGGGAATCGAACCCGCGGCCTTCGGATGTCCTAGGAGCATCTGGTCAGAAGAACTCCCTATGAGTCCGACGCTCTACCAGGCTGAGCCACCCCGACATGGTGCCTCCCCTCGGAGCAGGCGCGGCCCTGGGGGCTACTGCGCCCTCTCCTCAGGGGGAATCTCTTCCTCGGCGGGAGCGCTGCTCGTCGCAGGGGCCGGCTCAGGCTTCGGCTGCTCCTCGGCCGGGGCGGCCTCGGGCGCCGGCTCTGGTGCTGGCTCGGGCTCCTCGGGGGCCACGATCGGGGCCTCGTCCGGCTCCGGCGGCCTGCCCGCTTTGATGACCTCGCTCTTGCCGATCTCTATCCTCTTGACAGGTACGATGATCTTCGACGCGTCGGATATCGCCTTGGACATGTCCCCCATGATGATCTTGCGGACGAGGTCGCTTATGGTGCACTCGGACGCGACCTTGAGGACTGATTCCTTCATGATGTTCCTGATGGCGGTCTCCTGGGACGCCTGTATGCGCTGCTCGGACACCGCCATGGGCTTTATCCTGACTTCCCAGCCGTCCTTCGTGGTCACATCGATGACCGCGTCGGTCTTGGTCCTCTTCCTCCTGGTGAGCCTCCTGACGTAGTCGTTCGTCAGGGTGTGTCCGTCGTAGAGCGTGAAGGCGTCGAAGCCCCGCACGTCGGTCACCTTGAACTTGAGCTTTATGTGCATCTTCGAGAAGTCGCCCGTGAGATCCTGGACCGTTGCCTCGGCGATCCTGCCCATTATATGGTCAGGCGTGTCCGACGGGGTCTCCCCGAGCTGCATCTTGCTGAACATGTCCGGCGCGTGTATGTTGTACCACTGCTTCGCGCGCCACTTGTCCTTGACCTTCTTTGTCGCAGCCCTTGCCTTCTGAGCCATCTGATACCCCTGGTTGGATGATAAGGTGGCTCGATAATAGGTGGCCGTATTAAAACGTTGCTGTGGTTTGTGAAAAGGGTTTTCGCCGACCAGACGCCCGGATCTTCGTTTCCTGAGCTTCGGGTTCAGGACCTCGTCCATCGCATACCCTATGAACGTGAATCCGAGGATGACCACGACGATGCATAGGCCGGGCATGATGATGAACGGGT
>DUKU01000175.1:2666-4823 GCA_013329135.1 Thermoplasmata archaeon | reverse complement strand
GCGATGAAGAAGTTCGGGTGCGTCTATCTGGCCATCACAGGCGGAGCGGCGGTCCTGGCGGCCAAGGGCATCAAGGACGTCAAGGGCGTCGAGTGGTATGAGCTGGGCATGCCCGAGGCGATCTGGATCATGGAGGCCGACAACTTCGGCCCGCTGACGGTCGCGATAGACGCCCACGGCAACAACCTGTTCGCCGACGTCGGGGCCAAGGTCAAGGATAACGAGGCCAAGGTCCGCCAGAAGCTCGGCCTCAAGTCATAAACACCGGGCAGTGCCCGGTCACTTCCTCTTCTTCTCTTTCCTCTTCGGTCTATCCTTCTCACGCGCGGGCTCCTCACGCCTCTCGTGCCCGATTGCCACCTCGTCCTCCTGCGGTTCGTCCTGGTCGTACACCGCCGGCGCTTTCTCAGGCGATTCGAAGGTCCGGATCCTGAGCATGACCGCGAGTGCGAGTATGATTATTGTGAGGAAGAGCGCCAGTATCATCATCGAGTGTGCCAGGTCGAAACCGAAGATGAACCCGCCAAGGCTCTCCGAGACGGGTTCGAGCATGACCTGCTCCAATGTGGCCGCACCCTCCACGGGCACGGAGACCGGCCCTAGTTCCTTAGGTTGGTATCCGTCCAGTATGAACCTGACCGTGTAATTGCCGCCGGTGAGACCTGTGACCTCGAACTGCCCGTATATGTTCGTGACAGTGCTCCTCTGAGTGGCCAGCCCGAGCACTATGACCTCGACCCCGGGCAGCGGTGAGTTGGACCGGCTCGACAGCACGAACCCGGACAGAGACGACCCGGGTATGCTCTCCATGTTGAAGTTCACCTGCACCTCCCCGCCCCTCGGAATGATCACACCGTTGCTGGTCACGGAGATGTAACCTTCGAGGGACGCCATGACATTGTAGGTCCCGGCGGTGATGTTCGTGATCTCGTATTCCCCGTCGATGGACGTGTTCGTGAACAGGCTAGCACCTACAACTGTGATCAGCACCCCTGGCACAAGGAATGTCCCAGAACGCACGATGCCGTACAGTTTCGTCGCCTTCTCAACGAGCTGGAAATCGATGCCTTCGGTGACGCCGCCGCTCAAAACGGTGACGTCGGACAAGGATGACGACTCGAAACCATCCAGCGTGGCCGTGACCGTGTATGTCCCTGACGGCAGGCTGACGATGCTGTATGTCCCGTCCGGGTCAGTGGTCGTCGTCAGGGTGACCGTGCCGACCTTGAGCGAGACGGACGCATTGAAGAGCCCTTCGTCGGTGGTCGCATGCAGCACGGTCCCCAAGATCGTCCCGGTCTGCGAGACCAAGAGGAAGTTCAGTATCTCGAAGCCACCTGTGTCCATGAAGACGTCGTCCGTCTGGTTATCGTACCCAGGTGCGACGACCTTCACAAAAAGCGTTTGGTCACCAGGCACGCCTTCGATCGAGTACACCCCGTCGGCGTCTGTGATGCAGGAGTATCCAAGCGTCAGTATCGAGACGTTGGCTCCAGATACTGGGCCGATGGCGTCCTGCACAACGCCATACAGTATCCCTCCCTTGATTTCCAATGGGACAACATCCGTGATGTTCCAGGGGGAGACCGTGACCTCGACCACCGCGGACGAGTAGTAACCGACCTTGCTCGCGTAGACTGAGTACTGTGTCCAGTTCACATCCGTGGGCACATCCTCTACAAGCGTGAAGCCCGTCGGATCCGTCGAATTCGTCTGATTGGTGCCCACGACCGTGACGACCGCACCCGCGATGGGTCGCCCTACATCGTCTGTCACGAAGGCCGATATCGCCCCCGTGTCTGCTGTCTGCGCGATGCTCGCCTCAAGAGGTCCGTCCTCGGTCATCGGCTGGAGGGCCGAGATAGCGGAGGCGAGCACGAATGACACGATCAGCAGCGACGCCAATCGGATTGACAACATCGAGTCCCTGGCCATGTCCCATTCTCAGTCAGCAACAATCACCTCGTCTCGATAAATACATTTGCCGTGCCTGGCGACTTGAACTTGATTCGTCGGGCCTGCTAATAACGTATTAGTACACGGACCTGATAACGAAGATGAATCGACGGTCTGACTGGCATGATAGAGAGAGTTACTGACAGGCTGAGCACGGAAGGGGTCCTGGGACTGATGCATCCCGTAGTGGCGGGGGGGGGG
>DUKU01000175.1:0-2546 GCA_013329135.1 Thermoplasmata archaeon | reverse complement strand
TGGCGGGGTGGTTCAAGGCCAAGTTCGGGACCGTGACAGAGGCCCAGGCCATGGCCGTCCCGATCATCCACGCTAAGCAGAGCGTCCTGGTCTCCTCCCCCACGGGCTCGGGCAAGACGCTCACAGCCTTCATGTCAATACTCAACGAACTCATCCTCCTGGATGAGAGAGGTGAGCTGGAGGACAGGATATACGCGGTCTACATCTCCCCGCTCAAGGCGCTGGCGAACGACATCAACGAGAACCTGCTCAGGCCTCTCGGGGAGATATCGGCTGAGTTCGAGAGGCGGGGCGCGAAGCCCCCCGGAGTCAGGGTCGCCGTGAGGACAGGGGACACGTTGCCATCCGAGAGGCAGAGGCAGCTGCGTTCCCCGCCTCACATATTCATCACAACGCCGGAATCGCTCTCGCTCGTGCTGAGCACGCCGGTGTTCAGCAAGAAGTTCGAGAAGGTCGAGTATGTGATCCTGGACGAGGTCCACGAGATATGCGACTCGAAGCGGGGCGTGGCCCTTTCGGTCGCGTTGGAGCGCCTCCGTGGCATCTGTGGCAGGGATTTCGTCAGGGTCGGTCTCTCGGCCACGGTCGCCCCGCTCGAGGATGTGGCCGAGTTCCTCGCGGGCCTCGAGGGCGGCAGACCAAGGGACGTCAAGGTCGTCGAGGTCTTCGCTCAGCGCGCCCTCGACCTGCAGGTGCTCTGTCCGGCCAAGGACATGACCGCTCTCTCGTTCGAGGTCGTGAACTCGAAGATGTACGACCATCTCAAAGAGATGGTCGACGAACACAAGACCACGTTGGTGTTCACCAACACGAGGAGCGGGACCGAGAGCGTCGTATACAAGCTCAGGGAGAGGGGGCTGGAGCGGGTCGGGGCGCACCATGGGAGCCTCAGCAGGGACACGAGACTCGAGGTCGAGGACCAGCTCAGGGGTGGCGCACTGAACGCGGTAGTGTCCTCCACATCGCTCGAGCTCGGGATAGACATCGGTCACATCGACCTCGTGGTCCAGATAGGTTCCCCGAAATCCGTCGCGAAAGGCCTGCAACGGATCGGGCGGGCAGGGCATCAATACGGGGGCACATCGAAGGGCCGCATCCTGGTGTTCGAGAACGACGACCTGGTCGAATGCGCCGTGTTGTGCAGGGCGGCCCACAGGAAGATGATCGACAGGGTCACGATACCGAAGAACTCCCTGGACGTGCTGGCCCAGGTCGTCGTGGGCATGTCCATCGAGCGGCCTTGGACCATCGACGAGGCCTTCGAGCTCCTGAGGCGTTCCTACTGCTACAGGGACATGACCAAGGCGCAGCTCCTCAGCGTGCTCAGGTACCTCGGGGGCAAGGACGAGTTCGAGGGCGTGTACTCGAAGATATGGTTCGATGACAAGATTGGGACCTTCGGAAAGCGTCGCGGGTCCCGCATGATCTACTACCTCAACCAGGGCACGATACCCGAGGAGGCGGACTACAAGGTGTACTCCGAGCGGGGCGCCCCACTGGGCTCGCTGTCGGAGAAGTTCGTCGAGCGCCTGTCCACCGGGGACATATTCGTCCTGGGCGGGAGGAGCTACGAGTTCGTCAAGACCAAGGGTACGAAGGCCTTCGTCAAGAGCGCCAGCGGGCGGAGGCCGACGGTGCCGTCATGGACCGGTGAGATGCTCCCGAGGAGTTTCGACCTGTCCGTCCTCATAGGTCGGTTCAGGAAGGAGATGGATGAGCGGCTGGGCGCGATGCCGGACAAGGACATATCCTCCTGGCTCATGGAGGAGTTCTTTGTCGACGAAGGGTCTGCCAACACGATCCTGAGCTACTTCAAGGAGCAGAAGCTCGTGGCCAAGCTCCCCACGGACGAGCGGCTGGTCATCGAGGGTTATGTGGACGCGTCCGGTGTCAGGCACGCGATCTTCCACTTCCCGTTCGGCCGCAGGGTGAACGACGCCCTCAGCCGGGCGTTCGCCCACGCGCTCTCGAACAGGCTCGGATGCAGCGTCAATATCAGCGTCACGGACGACAGCTTCATGCTGACAGCTACGAAGAGGTTCGAGCTCGAGGGGCTGGAACGGCTCGTCGTCTCTGGCGACATCGAGCGGATACTGAGGTCCGCGGTGAAGGACTCGGAGTTGTTCCACCAGCGGTTCAGACACACTGCCACTAGGAGTTTCATGGTCCTGAGGAACTACAAGGGCCGGGAGCTGTCAGTGGCGCGGCAGCAGCTTCGGTCCAGAAGGCTCCTGGATGCGCTCCACGAGCTGTCGGACTTCCCCGTCATGTCGGAGACTTACTCCGAGATCCTGACCGATGTCATGGACCTGGAGAACGCGCAAGAGGTGCTCGCGACCATCGAAGCGGGAAGCAGGCGGGTCGAATACATCCCGTTCTCCGGGGTGCCGTCTCCGCTCGCACACAACGTGATACTGGTGGGCGTCTCGGACATAGTGCTCATGGAGGACCGGAGCATGCTCCTGCGGGAGATGCACAGGAAGGTGCTCGCGCGCGTCATGGGAGACGAAGCCCTGTCCGAGTACCAGTTCGACCAGGACGACGTG
>DUKU01000200.1:2102-5173 GCA_013329135.1 Thermoplasmata archaeon | reverse complement strand
TCCCGCTTGACCGTGGAGACGATGTCCGCCATCGGGAAGCGGATGAGTATGACGACGGCCATGACCGCGGCCGCGAGCCCGAACCTGAGGAATCCGAGGATGATCGGCGAGAAATCCTCGAGGCCTGTCTGGATGAGCGGGAACGCCAGCCCCCACAGCGCCACGGCGGAGAGCGCCGAGGCGGATACCTTCCATGCGGTGCCTGGGCCGGCCATCGGCCGGGGCCATGGCAGACCCTTGTATTATTGCTTATCTAGTCGCGCCGGGCGCCTGTAGAACTCAGTGCTCACGAGGAGCTGTTCGCCTTGGCCTGCTTCTTCTTCCCGATCGCCTCTAGCCTCCGGCCCTCGTCGTACAGGCACCGGACGGCCTTGGCGGCCCTCATCGCGGACGGGTAGACGGGTATGTTCTTCTCCCTGAGCTCCTGCACGACCTCGTCTATCTCGGGGCCGCCGACCCAGCAGGCGACGATTGGCTTGTTCAGATTGCGCTTCTCCTCCACGAGCTTGATGACCGCGCCCACGAACTCCCTCGGCCTGGCTATGCCCGCGTGGACGCAGACCATGATGAGAGAGTCGACGTTCGGGTCTGAGAGCATGATGCTGCCAGTCGCGTGGTACCTGTGGAACCTGGCGTCCCCGGTCACGTCGAGCGGGTTTCTGGCGGTCGTGATGCCCGGCAGGTGAGGTCTGAGCGCGTCCGCGGTCTTCTTTGACAGGTTCGTGACCTTGAGCCCCAGGGACTCGCACCAGTCGGCCGTCATGATGCCCGCCCCACCGCCGTTCGATATGATCCCGACCTTGTTGCTGTTGGCCGGGGGCTGGTACGCAAGCGCCCTCGCGAAGTCGAACAGCTCGCCGACGTCGTAGGCCCTCTGGATATGCACCTGCTTGAACGCGGAGTCATAGACCGCGTCGGAGCCGCTCAGGGATCCGGTGTGCGTGGACGCGGCGGCGGAGCCCGCAGCGGTCCTGCCCGCCTTGATGGCGACGACCGGCTTCCTGCACCTCCTCGCGGCATCCAGGAACTTCTTGCCGTCCTTGATCCCCTCGATGTACATCGCTATGACCTTGGTCGCGCTGTCCTGGTCGAGGTAGTCGATAAGGTCCGCGTCGTCGACATCGGCCTTGTTGCCGACGCTTATGACCCTCGAGAGTCCGATGTGCTCGCCGTTGGCGTAGTACACCATGCCCACGCAGAGCGCTCCGCTCTGGCTGATGAGCGCGATCTCTCCCCTCTTGGGCATGCCGAACACGAACGCGGCGTCCAGGTTGTCAACGGGGTCCTTGTAGCCGAGGGTGTTGGGCCCGACGAGCCTGATGCCTCCGGCGCGCGCGATGTCCAGGACCTCCTTCTCGAGCGCCTTGCCCTTCTCCCCGGTCTCGCCGAAGCCAGCGGAGATGACGACCGCGCCCTTGACCTTCTTCCTTGCGCACTCGCTCATGACCTTGGGCACGAACTCCGCTGGCACGGCTATGATTGCCAGGTCGATGTCCTCCTTGACGGCCAGGACGCTCGGAAGTGCCCTGAGGCCCATTATCTCGGGGCTCTCCGGGTTGATAGGGTACACCTTTCCCTTGTATCCGTGTACGAGTATGTTCTGGAGTATCTCGTACCCTATCTTCATGGGGCTTCGGGACGCGCCTATGACTGCAATTGACTTGGGCGAGAAGATCGGTCGCAGGTCCTCGACGGTTCCCATCGGTGATTCAACCTGTTACGAAGAGTGAGCTATGTCAGTTTAAGTCTTTCCTCCCGACTACGCATCGCTCAGTACATCCTGGAGTACCGGATGAGGCTGCTGAGAGCGACCTCGGTGATCCACATGTCCGTTTCGGGGTGGGGCCTGTCCGACCGCGACCAGAAACCGTCCTTGGAGCGCGCCCCCAGCAGCCATCTGATGGGTTTGTCCATGCGCTCGTCGCCCGGGCCGAACCCCAGGAATGTCAGCAGGTCCAGGGCGCAGAGGCCGCTCCCGAAATATGTCGGATACTTGAGCTTGGTCCAGTGTCCTTTCTCCTTGAAGAAGGTCGTATGGTAGTTCTCCTTGAAGAATCCGTCCAGGAAGAGCTCAGCTCCGCTGAGGAGCCTCTTGTCCGTCTTCGCGATCTGGCCCGCCACCAGCCCTCGGACGACCATCATCGTGGTCCAGATGCAGCTGGGGATGTCGTCCAGGGCACGGTCCTCCGTGTAAGGCACCTGTCCCTGGTTCACGATGCGCGTGAACTCCCTCATCTTCATGTTCTTGTATTGCGGGAGGTATCTGATGTCCTGGATGTAGGGGATGACCCATCCTCCGTCGCCGCGCTGCATGTCGAGGAGCCATCTCTCGATCCTGTGGACCCTAGGGTCCGACCCCATCCCCAGGACGGCGAGGTTCCTGAGCGCGTAGCCGTTGTATTGCGGGAGAGGGAACCGCTCCCAGGGGCCCGGTATGTACCCCTCCTTCGTCTGCCAGCCCAGTATCCTCTCGACGGCGGCGCTGACGTGCCCCTCATCCTTGGTCGTCCTGCTGTCGCCGAGTGCGTCGAGGTTCCTCAGCATGGTGATGTATGTCCATCCGTAGGGCGGGCCCGGGCCCGCGTCTTCCGCCATCTTCCTCGTTCGGGAGATGGGCCACGTGCCGTCCTCTCCAAGTCCCGCGAGGAGTCTCAGCCTCGGAAGATAGGTCTTGCACTCCTCGGCCGCCGCCAGAAAACGCGGGTCCTCGGACGGGCCTTGGAGCATGTCCCAGAGCAGCCAGTAACGGACGGGCGGAGGAGCCACTCTGAGGAGGTTCCTCGATGACAGTTCGATGACCTTGTCGATCTCGTCCTTCAGCGCGGGCAATCCAAATGACTCCTCTGATCCTCAAGGCTCTTCCGAGCCCGCCTTGGGGAACGTCACGGAGAATATCGAACCTTTGGTATGGTCGCCCGGCACTCGGTCCTCGACCGCCGCCTCTCCGCCGTAGGCCGATGTCAGCGACCTCACTATCGTCAGGCCGAGGCCCTGGCCCTTGAGCTGGCTCAGGGTGGGCAGCCGGACGTACCTCTCGAACAGCTTGCTCTTCTTCTCGTCCGGCACTCCCA
>DUKU01000200.1:0-1975 GCA_013329135.1 Thermoplasmata archaeon | reverse complement strand
TCTGATGGTCACGGGTCTCCCGCCGCCGTACTTGACCGCGTTCGACAGGAGGTTCATGAATATGTCGGCTGCGAACTCACCCATGTGGACGGTGTACCCCTTGCTGCCGTACTCCTTCCTGAGCTTGACGTCGGAGCCATCCAGGGCCGCTGATGCGGCTTCGTTCAGGACATCCGCGAGGTCGCACATGACCAGGTTCTCACGTGCCCCGACCTGTGTCTTCGTTAGCTTGGATATCCTGTCCACGAGTGTGTCGATCCTGTTCAACTGCGCAAGGGCGGACTTGGTCATCTCACGCTTCTTCGCCTCGGGTGTGTCCCGGTCCGCGATGAGCTGGACGAATGCCTTCGCCGTCCCAGCATAGTTGCCGATGTCGTGCACAAGGATGTCGTTGTACAGTCCCATCATCGACCCGAACTCCTCCAGGCGTGACTTGGCCTGCTCCATGTCCGTGATATCCAAGGCTATCTCGAGCCGGACTAGCCTGCCGTCGGGCCACTCGACCGCTCTGTCCAGGCATTGGAACCATCTGCCCGTGCGCGTGTTATGGAACTTCCACACGTATGGTCCTGTCGGCTTGCCGTCTTTCACAAGACGGTTGTTCGTGCAGAACTCGCACGGAGCATCCCGGTCAGTCTGCAGCACTTCGTAGCATACCTTCCCCACGATGTCCCTGCCGAAGGCCTGGAGAGCCGGCTTGTTGGCCGCGAGCAGTTCGTAGGTATTCATGTCAGCTACGTATACTACCGCGCCGAGCTCGTTCATTATGGTGAGGATCTCGTCGTGCTCCTTCCTGATGAACTCCTCTCTGTTCTTGACCTGCTGGATCATCCTCGCGTTGTCGCAGGCCAAGCCTATCTGGCTGGCGACGGCTTCGATGAAGGCGACCTCGTGTGACGACAGCGACCTCTCGAAGGCCGAGGCGAGCATCAGCGTGCCGATGACCCTGCCTCTGGTCCTGATGGGGACGCCGGCGGCGCAGGTCACCAAAACCTCGTTGCGATGTGGTTCCGAGTGCACCAGCTCCGCGATTCCGTCTGCGTGGAGCAGTACCGGCTTCCTGCTCCTGGTCACCTTTCCGCTGAGCCTCGTGAACAGCTCATGGCCTTGTCTGTGCCCCTCGGGTATCATGATGGCGATGCCACCGAGATGATGCATCGATATCGCGCCATGGGAGCATTTCATGAGGCTCATGACGAGCTCGAGAGACTTCCTCATGACCTCTCGTTCGTTCATGTCCTCCTGCGCCGCTCCGAGGGCTATCAGAGTCCCCGCGGTGAACTCTCTGCTCCTTATCTCCTCGAATGTGTCGCCAAGGTTCATGGACGCCCAATACATGACATCCATGAGCTTCTTCACAGCGGCGAAGCAGGAGTCCTGCTCCTCCAGGCCGGCTTCGATCCTGATCTCATCCAGCACGATACCCGTGCCCATGTTGATGACCCTCTGGACCTCCGCCAGCTTGAATCCCATGGAGCTCCGGACTGCGACGATCTTGTTGATGAACTCGAACAGCCGCGAGTAGTCGCCCTTGGATGCAGCGGCGGTGAGGCCAGCCATCATCTCATCTACAGATGCATATATCTCATCCATCGGTCGATCGGCGTACTTCGGGCTTGACGCGACCACGTCCTTGGCCCATTTCTCCCTGATCTCCGCCTTTCGCTTCTCAAGAACCCTGATGAGCACGTCTTTCGTCAATTGGAGCTCTCCAGTGTCCCGACGATACGCCACCCGACGTCCGCCAGTCCTCGGGCGGCGTATGCGTCTGGCGACTACTTAAACCACGTCGTCTGGTAAGTACTGGCTGATAATCCGCGGAGACGGCCGTAGCCTGTGTGCAAGTTTCCACTGGAAGCATGCACGTGCAGCTCAAATCCCCCTAGAAACGGTTAATATACGACTAGCCTCATTTCCCGCCGTACCTGAGCGGAACTGCGCGTTCGTGCGGAGGAAGACAGATGACTGAGAAGAT
>DUKU01000137.1:2895-4808 GCA_013329135.1 Thermoplasmata archaeon | reverse complement strand
GTGAGGCTGGAGGCCCACGTGGCTGTGGATACAAGGTCCACATCGCCGTTGACGAACGGGCCAGTGCCGTTCATGACGACATCCCCCAGCGGGTCCTCGATCATGAACAAGTACTGCCAATCCGCGAAAGCGCCGTCGACCTCCAATGTGGAGGGGGCCGCGCCGATGTATGTCATCCTCGCGCCATCCTGGTACGATGTCACTGCGACCGTGGCGTTCGCCCCAAAGACGAGGCCATCCCCCTCTTCCAGATGCAGCCCGAAGGACTGGGTGTCCGAGCCGTCCTCGAACGAGGCGAGCACCGATAGCCGGACGACTTCGTCCGGGTCAAGCCGCACCGGTTCCGTGAACAGGAGCTCCCCACCCTGGCCCGAGCCGATGAGCTCGTAGCCACGCAGGATATCGACCTCCGTGGGCGTCGCAGTTCCCTCGAACTCGAACCTGAGCCCTTCCAGCTCGACAGAGGAGTCCTTTGAGATGAGCTCGAGCGTCAGCATGTGCTCGTCCGTGTACCCTGTCGTGACCTCAGGGGCCTCGAAGTACTGGATGACTCGGACTGCAGGGCCCGAGTACGCGAAATTGACCTCGGACCAGTCATCTGACACGTTCGTGTGGCGGGCACATACTGCGATCGTGGACGTCGGGCCCGTGATCAGGCTCGTCCCGATCTCCACCTCGCCGCCCTTGAATGCGACGAGAGGGTCCGAGGAGCGCTCGAACCCGGCGTAGTCGTCCTGAGAAGCCGACGAGTCGAAGATGTACGTGGCTGCCAGCGCTGTGACCCCGTCCCAGCCGACGATGGCGACCATGTGGTCCGCACCCAGGCCCCTGACTAGGTATCCGGTGCCGGTGTCTCCGTCCCTATCGACGAATATGTAGAAGCCATCCGCGCCCCCGTCGGCGCCGCTCATGACCGTACCAGCCGTGGCGATGTAGAAGTACGACCCGCGGACGTCGGCCTTGACGGCGTAGGCGGATATGGACACATCCACGCTCTCCGAGTCCGGGGAATCCTCATACACTGTCGCCCTCAGCCAGTCCATGAAGTACCCATCGATCTCGACCTCGGCCGGTGGGAAGGCGTAGACTAGCGCGTACGGTATGACCATGATGATCGCTACGAGGCATGCGACCATCAGCATCTTCTTGCGGACGTCGATCGGCTGCCTCGATACCCGCCTCGACCCCGCGGATATCCTGAAGCCGTTCACGGCGCCTGCGCCGTTCACGAAGCCGTTCGTGAGCCCGTTCGTCATGCCGTTGGTCTTGCCGTTGGTCATGCCGTTCGTGAGGCCCGAGCGGTGCGCTGAGCGGCCGCCGTTCGTGAGACCGTTAGTGAGCCCGTTCGTGAGTCCGTTGGTGAGGCCGTTGACCCGGCCCCTGCCGATGCCGTTCACCTTGCCCGGGAGGTCCCTCGAAGGCGGGCTGCCAGTACCATTGGTAAAGCCCCTCGAACCGGGTGACGCTGGGGGGGACGTCTTGCCCTGGCTGCGCTCGCTCTTGCGCATCGCCTCTTTGCCTCTCTCTCCCTGCGCAAGGGCGTAGGGTTGCTGACATGCGGGCCGCTACGAACGTCCTCTCCCCCAAAAGCACTCTCCGACTCAGGTGGCCCGCCGAAGCATCACTATGCCCTGTGGCGTTTCGGCTTACGCTGTTATAACTGAAGAGCGAACCCTGGTTATAATACTCTTTCGCCTTCTGGCCCCCGCCCAGGGCGGTGGGGAAGAAGCCGTTCATATACCACCGTACGAAGACTCTGGCAAGGCTGTGTTCAGAATATGTGGGTGGAAAGGGTTTGGGATGATGCGTCAATGATCTCTGTCAAATCATTCGCTGGCCAATGACCAGCTGCCGAAAGACAGCACGCCCAAGTTGTCCGTCAAGACAGTATCGAGCTCGATGACGTCGCCGAT
>DUKU01000137.1:0-2783 GCA_013329135.1 Thermoplasmata archaeon | reverse complement strand
AGCTCGATGACGTCGCCGATCGTGTAGTCTTCGGACAGGTTCGACGCCGAACTGACACTCAAGGAGAACCTGCCGTGGTCCACTTGGATGTAGCCCGAGTGATGCGTGCTCGTGGGCACATAGAACGACGTGCCCTGCTCCGAGTCCGTCCACTTGTCGCTTATGCACACGAAGTAGATGACGTGGACATAGATGGTCGTCGAGCCTACGGTCGTGGTGTAGTCGAGATACATGTCCACGATCGTGTCGCTAACGGTCTTCACGTCGTTGATGCTCCAGTCGTCGGGCAGCTCCAGGTACTGGTGGAACGTCACAGTCGGGTTCGGGTTCTCGAGGTCATCGAACAGCCTCGTGAAACCTCCGGCAGTCCTTACGCCTCCGGCCGCGATCATGACGAACGCGACCACGATGGCGGCTACTACCATGAGCGCCACCATTATCGTGAGTATCTTCTTCTCCATTGGTCACACACTCCTTCTCAATCCGCTCGCGCTGAAGGGGCAGACACGTGCGATGACGCTCTCAAGCGACAGCTGGTCCATCCCTTCCGCTTGCCATCACATATATAGAGATATTTGTTATATAATTATTTGGTCGCCTTGTTTCTCAGCGACTGGCCATGGTCACGGCGCGCGCCCCGCGTGCGCACGTGTGCGCACGAGGGCCGAACGACGAAAAATGCTCCGAGGGGCGCCCATCACGCCGCCCCGACACTCTGTCTTGGCAACAATCCCACCACACCAATCAACGAGGGCTGCCACCTAATCGTGTCGGACCTTGAACAATCACATCGTATATCAGCCTTGCGAAGTCGGACGGCAAGATACGAATCTCGTACCACACGATGCTCGGGAAAAACCTAGGCTGAAAGGGTTTACGGGTTTCTGGCTCAGTCGCACGCGGCCTTCTCGGACGCGCTCTTCGAGCCCATGAAGACAAGCAGGATGCCGAGCACGAGGGCTATGGCGAACCCGCCCGCGACAGCGGCCTGGGAGTCCTGAAGCGCCGCGTTGATCGGGTCCCAGAGGACCACGACGATCAGCGCGAGTATTCCGAACAGGAACAGCGAGAGGGATGTGCCAGGCATCATCTCGGGCATCTCCTTCCCGCCCGCGAGCGCCTTCTTCACGAGCATGAACACCAGTAGACCGACCACGAGCAGGACTATGGGTATTGCCACGAACAGGCCCATGTTGTCCTCGATCGGAGGCACCCAGCTCCAGTACCAGTCGATCATGAGCGCGACCTGCGTGCCCACAATGCCGAGTATGATGAGCGCGAGTCCTATGACCCTGAAGTCCATGATGCTAGCGGGCAGATCCGCAGCGAGCGAGACGCCCTCCTTGGGCTTGGGCCTCGGCTTCTCCTTCGGCTTGGCCTTCTCCACCGGCTTCGCCTTGGCCTTCGGCTTCTCGACGGGCTTGGCCTTCACGGGCATCGGAGCCGGCTCTTCCTCGAAGACGGTCTTCTCCTCTACCTCGATGACCTCTTCGATCTCCTCTTCCTCGAACTCCGCGCCGCACTTGGGGCAGGCCGCGACATCGAGGCCTACGAGAGAGCCGCACACTGGGCAAGCGACCTCTTCATCCTCATCCGATGCGGCGACCTTGGCCTCGACCTCTTCCTCCTCGGTGGCCTCATGCTCTTCGAACTCAGCGCCACAATAGGGGCAGGAAGACACATCGGCGCCCACGATCTTGCCGCAGACAGGGCACGCAACCTCATCATCTTCGTTCTTAGCCAATAGAGTCACCTCACGAGGGGATATAACAGGGCTGTCAGCAATTATTGGGTTAGTCGTTTAAATAGGTTCCTACTACATGGCCTGGCTCGCACGCCGGGCATGGCATCGACCAGGCCCGTCGGCATACTGGCGCATCCGCTGAACAAACAGATATATGGGCCTACATGTTTCAGCAGGCCGAGGGCTGAGTGACTTTGGAAGAAGGTGCGGACGCGCTCAGCAAGGTCGTTGGCTTCCTGGAGACGCACAACGGCCAGCGGCTCGCGATTGCGTTGTTCTCGATAGTGGCGACCCTTGTCCTTGTCCTTTTGCCGGGAACTGCGGCCGCGTTCGCGTTCGGCCTGCCGTACATGTTCTTCGTCCCAGGGTTCGCAGTCGTGCGGTTGTTCTTCTGGAAAGGCACGACCCTCGAGGCGAGGTTCGTGCTCAGCCTCGGCATATCCGTCCTGGTGATCATCTTCCTGGGTCTGTTCCTCGTGCTCACGCCGATCGGGCTTGACTCGAACACTACGCGGGGATCGTTGATACTGTTCGCGCTCGCAGCCGTCGCGGCCGAGATGGTCAAGAACAGGAACGCAGAGGAGGAGCCCGGGAAGAAGACCAGGACCGAGAAGGTCGAACCGTTCAAGTTCGACAAGGTCGTGGCCGCGATGCTCGGGACCGCGCTCGTGGTGTCCGGGATATGCCTGGCACTCATCATCACGGCGGAGTACCCGTCCAGGACCTACTTCGCGATGACCGAGGATGACAGCGCGAAGATCAACTCGACGCGCGTGCTCGGATCGAACATCACGCTCACGATAGAGATGCACAACGGCGAGGACGGCCCCAGGGAGTTCTCGATGGCCGCATACTGCTGGAACGACACGCACTGGGGCACCCGATGGTACAATTTCACGATGGACGAGGGTGAGACGCAGTTCGTCAACGTGACCTTCGCGCTCGACCAGCCAGGCGTGTGGAGGTTCGACTTCGACCTCTACATCCAGGAGGAGGGGCAGGAACGGTACCTGTACGGCAACCTGCACCTGTGGCTGAG
>DUKU01000135.1 GCA_013329135.1 Thermoplasmata archaeon | reverse complement strand
GCCCCGGTCCCCCAGGCGGAGCCGAAGCCTGAGACCAAGGAGGCGTGAGGCATGGCTCTTCTGAAGCCCAAGGACCTCAGGGCGATGCGCCCCGAGGACATCCGCGCGAGGCTGAAGGAGCTCGGCGTCGAGCTCATGCATGAGCGCGGCGTCGCGGCGATGGGCGGCGCCCCAGCGAGCCCAGGGAAGATCAGGGCGCTGAGGACGAACATCGCCAGGATACACACGATCATGCTCGAGCAGGAGAGGGCCGCGAAGGCCGCTCCCGCGAAGGACAAGAGGCCCGAGGGCGGGAAGAAGCCCGGGAAGGCCTCCGACAAGAAAGGAAAGAAGAGTGTCGGAAAGAAGGAGGAGAAGAAGTAATGGCCGGTATTTGCTCGGTTTGTGGACTGCCAGAAGAACTCTGCATGTGTGAGCAGATCGCCAAGGAGCAGCAGCAGATCCGTATCCTTACGGACACGCGCCGCTACGGCAAGGTGATGACCGTGATCGAGGGCATAAACTCCAGCGAGATAGACATGGACGACCTCGCGAAGAAGCTCAAGACGCGCTGCGCCGCCGGAGGCACGTACAAGGACGGGAGGATCGAGCTCCAGGGCGACCACAAGAAGAAGGTGAGGGAGGTCCTGGAGGAGCTGGGCTTCTCCGTGGACAGCAGGTAAACCGAGCATGAAGTCAGGAGATTTCCGGAGACGGGAGTTCATAGGGCTCGAAGTGGAGGTGTTGGAATCGACCTGCGCTTCGTTCATCGGCCTCATAGGGAAGGTCGTGGACGAGACGAGGAACACGATCAAGGTCGATGTCGGCGGCTCCGAGAAGGTCGTGCCCAAGGACTGCTGTGAGTTCCTGTTCCACGAGGGAACGGGGAGTCACAGGGTATCCGGGAAGGACATCAGATTCAGACCCGAGGACAGGATCAAGAAGGTCAGATGAGAGCAAGGTGAGAGACGATGGCAGACAAGGTCAAGGGAGCGGTGGACAGCCCAGAGGTCAACGACATAGGGCTGGACGTCCAGCCGCCTGCGGAGAGCTGCAAGGACGGGAACTGCCCGTGGCACGGCACACTGCCGGTCAGGGGCACCCAGCTCACCGGGACCGTGATATCCGCGAAGATGCAGGGCACGGTCGTGGTCGAGAGGGAGTACCTGAAGTACATCCCCAAGTACGAGAGGTACGAGAAGAGGACGAGCAGGTACCTCGCGCACGCCCCGCCCTGCATGCAGGCGAAGGCGGGCGACCAGGTAGGGATCATGGAGTGCAGGCCCCTGAGCAAGAGGGTCTCGTTCGTGGTCGTGGAGAACAGGAAGTGAGGTGAGCAGGATGAAGGGACTTCCGGGAAGACAGACGAGGGGAATACCCACAGGCGCGAGGCTGGACTGCATCGACAACACGGGCGCGAAGATAGTCCAGGTCATCGCCGTCCTGAACTACCACGGCGTCAAGAGAAGGTATCCGAGCGCAGCCCTGGGCGACGTGATGATCGTCACGGTCAAGAAGGGCTCGCCCGAGACGAGGAAGCAGATGTTCCGCGCCGTCATCGTGAGGCAGAAGAGGGCGTTCAGGAGGCCCGAGGGCACCATGGTGCAGTTCGAGGACAACGCCGTGGTCCTAGTCACAGACACGGGCGAGACGAAGGGCACGGACATCAAGGGGCCCGTCGCCAGGGAGGCCGCTGAGAGGTGGCCCAGGATCGCGGCCACGGCCTCGATGATAGTGTGAGGATGATCCATATGACAACCACTAACAGCACTAAGGCGAGGAAGCAGAGGAAGGCGAGGGCCAACGCGCCGCTGCACAAGAAGAGGCGCATGGTCGCGGCCCACCTCGACTCGGCGCTGATGAGGGAGTACAACGTGCGCTCCCTGACGGTCAGGAAGGGCGACACGGTCAAGGTCCTCAGGGGCGGCGAGGGCATCAAGGGCGTGGAGTCCAAGGTCGCCAAGGTCGACCTGAGCGAGTGCAAGCTGATCATAGAGAACGTCACAGTCGCGAAGGCGGACGGCACCCTGACGCAGAGGGCTGTCGACCCGTCTAATGTCGTGATAACCAAGCTCGACCTCTCCGACCCGTGGAGGAAGGAGAAGCTCGACGGCCTGAAGGAGGCCAGACGCTCATGAAGAAGCACATGAAGAGGATGACGGCGCCGAGGACGTGGACCGTCCCGAGGAAGACCTCGCACTGGGTCGCGAAGCCCAGGCCTGGACCGCACGGCCAGCTCGAGAGCGTGCCCGTCGGCACCGTCCTGAGGGACATGCTGAAGGTGTGCGACAACGCCAGAGAGGCCAGGTTCATACTCGGCAGCAGGACCGTGCTCGTCGACGGCAGGGTCGTCACAGACCCGAAGTTCCCCGTGGGCCTCATGGACGTGCTCACGTTGAAGGAGACCAAGACGAGCTACAGGATGCTCATAGACTACAAGGGCAAGCTCAGGGCCATGCCGATCGACGAGAACGAGAGCGGCTGGAAGCTCGCGAGGGTGGACCACAAGACCACCGTCCGCGGGGGCAAGACCCAGGTCACGCTCCACGACGGGAGGAACCTCCTCCTGCCGAAGGACCAGTACAAGACCGGCGATGTGCTCAAGATCGAGGTGCCGTCCCAGCGTGTGCTCAAGGCGTTCAAGCTGGACAAGGGCAGCCTCGCTCTGCTCACGGGCGGCTCGCACCCGGGCGCGGTGCAGACCGTCGAGAGCTATGTGGTCAAGCGCGGCTCGGCCTCGAACATAGTCACATTCAAGGAGGGGCCGTCCACGGTCAAGGAGAACGTGTTCGTGGTCGGCGAGAAGCTCCCTGAGATCAAGCTGATGGAGGCGAGGATAGCATGAGCCAGGACATGAGGGGCATCAGGCTCGACAAGGCCGTCATCAACATCGGTGTCGGCGACGCGGGCGAGAGGCTCATGAAGGCGGAGAAGGTCCTGAAGATGGTCACGGGCAGGAAGCCCGTCAGGACCGTCGCCAAGACGACCAACAGGGACCTGGGCATCAGGGAGGGCATGCAGATCGGATGCAAGGTCACTCTGAGGTCGAAGGACGCCGAGGAGTTCGTGAGGAAGGCTCTGGACATCAGGGAGAAGAGGATCCCCCAGTGGTCGTTCGACCCCGAGGGCAACTTCTCGTTCGGCGTCCAGGACTACACCGACTTCCCGGGCATGAAGTACGACCCCGAGATCGGCATATTCGGGTTCGACGTGTGCGTGTCCATCAGCAGGCCCGGCAGGAGGATCAAGGCCCGGAAGGTCATGAAGCGCTCCATACCCAAGGGACACAGGGTCACGAAGGCCGAGGGTCAGGAGTTCGCCAGATCCAAATTCAGCGCGGAGGTGGTCGATTGAAGCCCAAGAAGCAGTTCGGCAGGAAGGTAGGCTGCCTGAGATGCGGCAGGAAGAGGGGCATAGTGAGGAGGTACGGGCTCCACCTGTGCAGGCAGTGCTTCAGGGACATCGCTCCCCAGATAGGTTTCAGGAAATACTCGTGAGGTGACCACACATGCAACACGATACACTCAACGACGCGATGGCCACCATCAAGAACGCGGAGAAGGTCGGCAAGGGGGAGTGCTACATCAGGCCCTCGTCCAAGCTGGTCGGCAGGGTGCTCAAGGTGATGGTCCAGCACGGATACATCAGCCAGTTCGAGCTCATCTCCGACGGCAGGAGCGGCATGTTCAAGGTCGTCCTGTCAGGCCACATAAACGACTGCGGGGTCATCAGGCCCAGGTACTCGGTCAAGAAGACCGACCTGGAGAGGTTCGAGGCGAGGTACCTGCCAGCGCAGGACTTCGGCGTCCTGATACTCACGACCACCAACGGAGTGCTCAGCCACGCCGAGGCGAAGAAGGACGGCGTGGGGGGCAAGCTCCTAGCGTACGTGTACTGAGGTGCCGAGAATGACGACAGAAGGAATAGTCAAGGACGAGGTCAAGGTGCCCGAGAAGGTCCAGGTCACCATAGACGGCCCCGTCGTGAAGGTCAAGGGCCCGAAGGGCGAGGTATCCAGGATACTCCACGACCCCAGGATCACCATAGTCAAGAAGGGCAACGAAGTGGTCATCTCGTGCGCAACGCTCAGGGCCAAGGAGAGGGCCCTCGTGGGCACATACGCGGCGCACCTGAGGAACATGCTCGTGGGCGTCACGCAGGGCTTCGAGTACAAGATGAAGATCGTCTACGCGCACTTCCCCATCAAGGCGTCCGTCAAGGGCGACACGTTCGTGATAGAGAACTTCCTGGGCGAGAAGTGCGCGCGGAAGACCAGCATCCTTGGCGCGACCAAGGTCACCGTCAAGGGCGACCAGGTGCTTCTGACCGGCGCCAACGTGGAGGAGGTCGGCCAGACGGCGGCGAACATAGAGCGCGCCACGAAGATCAGGGGCTTCGACCCGAGGATCTTCCAGGACGGCATCTACATAACGGAGAAACCAGGGAGGTGACGTTGCATGGCTGACAAGGACAAGGTCGACAAGTTCATGGAGCTCAGGCTGTTCAAGGAGGAGTACGTCGCGAAGCTCGAGGCTATAGGCATCGAGGACGTCGACGACCTGGCCGAGGCGCTCGCGAGCGAGGAGCGCGTGGCGGAGATCCACGAGCACCTCAAGGGCGTCGGGCCGAAGACAGTCGAGCACTGGCGCGAGGACCTCGGCGTCGAGCTGGAGGCCGAGGCTGATGGCGGCGAGGAGAAGGAAGAAGAGGAGAAGCCTGCCCCGAAGCCCAAGAAGACGCGCAAGGCCAAGGACGATGAGAAGGAGGAGCCCGAGGCGGACGAGGGCGAGGAGAAGGAGGTCGAGATCGAGGAGGAGGGCGGCTACAAGGTCAAGCTGAAGCCCAAGCTCTCGAAGGAGACCCTCGACGCGCTCTCGAAGCGCTCCGAGATCGACGGCAGGAGGCCGGCGTTCCTCAGGCAGGAGTGGTACAAGAGGAAGCGGCTCCAGGGCGCCAAGTGGCGGAAGCCGCGCGGCATGCACTCCAAGATGCGCCAGCACTACGCCTACAGGCGCAACGTCGTCTCGATAGGGTACGGCTCGCCAAAGGGAGCGAGGTACCTGCACCCGTCAGGATTCAAGGAGGTCATGGTGCACAACGTCAAGGACCTCGCGAGGATCAACCCCGAGATCGAGGCGGCCAGGGTCGCCCACCAGGTCGGGATGAAGAAGAGGCTCG
>DUKU01000022.1:860-5432 GCA_013329135.1 Thermoplasmata archaeon | reverse complement strand
GCGATGTTGTGCCCGCAGTGGCAGATGAACACGCCTATCCTGGCCATCACTTGCCACCTCCCTCGATGAGCTCGGCCGCGCGTGCAGCCGCCGCGGAGGCCTGCGAGACGGAGTCCGGTATGTCGATCGGTCCGCTGATGAAGCCGCAGGCGAGTATCCCTTTCCTCGGGGTGTCAACCGGTCTGGCCAAGTCGGGAGTGTCTATGAACCCGTCCTCGTCGAGGTCGACCCTGAGTGCCTTGGACAGATCCTTGGCGCCCTTGGATGGTATGAGCGCGGGACATAGCACGAGCATGTCGAACTCCTCCGTGACAGACTCGCCAGAAAGTCCCCTGGTCTCGTAGTTGACCAGCACCCCGCTGCCCCCGTCGGGGGACTGGACCTTGGCTGGGCGTGATCTGATGTACCTGACCCCGTAGTTCTGTCTCGCCCTCGAGACGAACTCCTGGAACCCTTTCCCTGTCGCCCTCATGTCCATGTAGAATATGGTGGCTTCTAGGCCAGGCGCATGTTCCCTTGCGAGTATGGATTCCTTGGTCGCGTACATGCAGCAGACGCTGCTGCAGTACCCGTGTGTGTGCGAGTCCCTCGAGCCGACGCACTGGATGAACGCTAACTTCTTCGGCTCCTGGTGGTCCGAAGGCCTCGCAAGGTGTCCTCCCGTCGGCCCGGACGCGGACAGTATCCTCTCAAGCTGGAGCGATGTGACCACGTCCTTGCAGACACCCAGGCAGTACTGGGACATCACGCTGGTGTCCATGAGTTCAAAGCCCGTCGCGACGATGATGGCGGATGCTTCGACGTCCACGAGCTTGTCCTTCTGGTCATAATCTATGGCGCCCGCCTGGCAGACCTTCTTGCACACGCCGCACTTCTTGCTCAGGATCATGCGGCAGTGGTCTCCGTCTATCGTGACCTTCCTCGGGACCGCTTGAGGGAATGGGAGATAGATGGCCTTCCGTTGCGCGAGTCCCTCCTCGAACTCCCACGGGACCTTCACGGGACACTTGGCGATGCAGTCGCCGCAACCTGTGCACTTCGTGACATCGACGTATCTGGCCTTCTCCTTGATCGTGACTTTGAACTTGGGGAAGTCGCCAGACACTCCCTCGACCTCAGAATATGTATGGAGTTTGATGTTCGCGTGGTCCGCACACATGATCATCTTCGGGGACAGGATGCACATGGAGCAGTCGTTCGTCGGGAATGTCTTGTCGAGCTGTGCCATGTGGCCCCCGATGGAAGGACTCTTCTCCACCAAGTGGACCTCGAACCCGCGGTCAGCGAGATCCAGGGATGCCTGTATCCCTGCAATCCCTCCTCCGATGACGACGGCCCGCTTCATGTCGGCCCCAACCTCCTCCAATCGAGAGCTTCGTCTTCCCCATTCTCCACTTCATAAGTGCACTCCTCGTTCGTGCAGCATATGAGTTGTTTCGCTGTCGCTTTTCAAACGGTATCGCTAGCTGGTAATTAAGCCTTCCCCGGACGGGCCGCTCAGTCCTGTGGCCGCTGGACTCTGGCTGTATCATCGTCTTCTTTCGATGGCTCATCATGCCATGTCCGCTCACGGCGCATGGTTCTCGAAGCACTGAACAGCATGAGGGCCGCCAAGCATATCGCGACGGAGCCCGCAATCAGGCGGTCCTGGACGAACGGTAATCGCTCTGCCGAGGTGGGCTGGTCGGTGATGTATCCGGCATCTCCGTAGGGTTTCGAGACGATGAATTCGCCATCGGTTCCGACGTCGAAGTGCGCCCCCATCTTGTCCGGGTAGACATTCAATATCCAGTGTTGCGGGTCGTCCGTTCCCACTCCACTCACGATTCCAATGTGGTCCGTGCCACGATAGCAGACGTGGATCACCCCGTCTCCGTCGATGACGGCGGAGGTGGACATGGTGGAGGGTGTCGAGTATGGCGAGACCTCCACGTACTGATGCGACCAAGCGTCCCCTGCAAGTGTCGAGTGCACCAGGGCCATTGAGTCTGGTTCGCTCTGATTGACCTGGAAGTACATGAGGTGCTCCACGTCGTCTGAGTCGACGACGAGGGCCGGATAACTGCAGGGCCACGGAGGAAGTCCCATGAATGGCACGAGCATGGTGATATCCGGCTCTCCTGTCAGGTTCTCTGCATACCCGATGCCATCGTAGTACCTGAAAGCGAACGCGACGCGCGGGTCGTCTTCCGAATCCAATGCGATGGACGTGACCCACCAATCCCAGGCTGGGTCGAGGTAGTTCCCTGCTGTTATCTCGTAAGTTGCCCAGTCGCCGTCGTGGTTCGTCGCGTATGTGAGGTTCGAATGCTTCGAATACGACACGTGAACAGCGCAGAGCGAGTCCACCGCGATTGAAGGAGGCACAGGTGTCAGGTCCACGTCGACCGTCGTCGTGGCCCAGCTCCCCTCGGCGTTCGTCGTATAGGTCAGTGTCCAGGACGCATTGTCTGGAATGTAGGACACGGCTGCTATGTGGTCTGCACCGTTCTCATCGACTGCAAGTGCGAGCCAAACGCTCCCGGGGTCCCATTCGCACGTGAACGCGGTCTCCGCAGCGGTCCCCAGGTCGTCCTCGACCGTGCAAACAAGCTCATCTCCGCTGACATAGACGATATGGAGTCTCCCCGTGTCATCCAAAGCGACACTCGGTGAGAGTTCCCCGTCCGCCGGGCCACCGACATCCCTCGCAATCCAGTCTATCTCAGACCATCTGCTGAGGATCCAGATGCCGGAGCCTACGACGACCACCACGAGTATGATTGCTGAGATTCTGACAGCGAGCCTACTCTGTTCGTATGCGTCTCTCCGTGCCAACTCCTCACCCACTCTCCCTCTGGTGACCGTGACTTCATTCGAGTGTATATAACCCCTCTGAGGGAAGGATGGCCATGGTGCCTCGTCGTTCTCAACGACCGTCCCGCGCTCGGAGTGGCATCGTAGCCGGTCAATGTGCACCTCACGAAAAAGACTATATCCCAAGGCACGTTCTCCAGATGCGTTCGGAGGTCAGACATTTGCTGAAGGAGTGCACGAACCACGGTTATTTCAGGGCGGACTTCTGCCCCGTCTGCGGAGATGAGGGCCGGTTCCTGATGAATGACGAGGAACTGGACAGGCTGAGCAGAACCATGGCTGGCGTGCTGAGGCACTTTCCTGAGAGATTCGACCTGAGGGTGGACAGACAGGGCTTCGTAGACCTGAGGGCGTTCGTGGACGCCCTGCACCAGAAGCAGAGGCGCTACCACTGGCTGCGCCCGCATCACATAGTCGCGATCATAGAGACGGATGACAAGGGCAGGTATGAGCACAGGGACGGGATGATCAGGGCCACATACGCCCACTCCTTCGAGATAGAGCTGGACACCGACGCTGTGGGTGCCCCGGACACGCTGTACTATCCGACAACCGCCGAGGAGGTCGACATCGTCCTCGAGGTCGGGCTCAAGCCCTCCGACAGGAAGAAGGTGCACCTGAGCAAGACCGTCGGCGACGCGGTCAATGCGGGGAGGGTCAGGACGCCCGAGCCGATCATACTGGAGATCAACTCCAAGGCCGCGGCCGACGACGGCATCGTGATCCAGAAGGCCGGGAGGACCGTGTACCTCACGACCGATGTGCCCCCGCAGTACCTCAAGAGGATCGAGGTCGACCTGTCCGAGTTCCCGAGCGACGTCCCGCCTCCTGCTGAGGAGCCTCATGTTGAGGAGCCCCCGCCTGAGGACTTCCCGCGCCAGGACCTGCCGCCCGAGGATGAGGGTCAGTAGCGGACTACGTTCGCGCACTCTGGGCAAACGATTATTACCTATCCAACTAGAGCACATGCTGGATGTTCGTCAGCGCCGACCAATTGTGGCTCGAGGGCCTTGAGGACAGGCTTCCGCTGCACGTGCTCGAGTTCTACTGGGACAAGTTCGAGCCGAGACTGACATGCTACGACGCCGCCAGGGAACGGACGGTCGAGCTGGACATGGCTCCTGCAGACTTCGTCATCAGCAAGAGGAAGACCTGCGTCGGCCGCTTCGAGGGTGAGAAGTACATCCGGTGTCCGAACAACACCCCCGTCACGAAGTTCCCGCAATGCGATCTATGCGCTGGCGAGTCGTTCATCAAGGACCAGGAGTGCATCTTCGAGCCCAAGTGCGAGGGTGAGATCTGCGACAGCGAGTTCTGCAGGAGGCAGCATGTGCTCTACCTCGCGTTCTACGACACGATGGTCAAGGTGGGCATGAGCTCGACCCGAAGGGTCGAGAAGAGACTGGTCGAGCAGGGTGCGGACGCTTTCGCCATCATCGGGAGCTACCCCAACAGGAAGAGGGCCAGGGAGGCGGAGAAGGATATAGCCTCCAAGCTGGACCTGCCGCAGGGCATAAGACAACAGACCATCCTGTCGCGATTCTCCCACGCCCTGGATGTCCCTGGGATCGAGGTCAGGTACGAGGGGTTGAAGACGACCATAGCTGAGACGTATGGTCTATCTGTCGAGCCCCTCAGATGGCTCTCTGGCTATCCCCTGGAACTGCCCCTGTCCAGGGCCCCGCAACTTCAGACGACCTCTGGGGTGCACCGTGG
>DUKU01000022.1:0-656 GCA_013329135.1 Thermoplasmata archaeon | reverse complement strand
CTGGTGGGCCGGTATATGGCCAGAGGTGCTCCCAAACCCCGCCTCAAAACCAACAAATAGGCCGGAGTCATTGATGGCACCGGGATGTTCTGAATGAAGATACAGTGGCTAGGACACTCGGCGTTCCTGCTGCACGGGAAGGACAGGATCTTGATCGACCCCTTCCTCACGGGCAACCCCAAGGCGGCCGTGAAGCCCGAAGAGGTCGACTGTGACATCATATGCGTCACGCACGGGCACTTCGATCACCTCGGCGACGCGGTCTCGATAGCCCGGAGGACCGGTGCCGAGGTGGCATGCATAGTCGAGATGTCGCTCTACCTCGAGAAGTGCGAGGTCAAGGCGACGGGCTTCAACCTGGGCGGCACCATCAAGCTCAGGGACACGAAGATATCGATGGTCCCCGCGTTCCATTCCTCCAGCATAGGCGCGCCCGGACTCGAGTTCTCCGCCGCGATGCCCACGGGCATGGTCATCGACTCGGGCAAGGTCGTGTACCATGCTGGCGACACGACGGTCTTCGGCGACATGAAGCTGGTGGGAGACCTCTACGAGCCGGAAGTCGCGCTCCTTCCGATCGGCGGGGTCTTCACCATGGACCCCGGGCCGGCGGGGGCCCCGCCGAAGCCTTTCAGGCCGGAGATAGAACGACCCGA
>DUKU01000174.1 GCA_013329135.1 Thermoplasmata archaeon | reverse complement strand
CCGTCGACGATGACCTCGTCCATCCGGTCGATGTCCGGGGCCTTGTTGAGAAGTACGATCTTGCCCTCAGGGAGGAGCCGCTCGCCGCACCCTGGTCCGAACTGCTTGTCGACCAGGGTCTTCGCTCTGTCGATGTCATAATCGAATGCTGGCCTGGCGTCCCCGGGAGGCGTCAGCTTGACCTCCCTCGTGGATGACCCGCACCTGCTGCACGCGGCCTGTTCGAGCACTGGCACATTGCACTTGTCGCACCAGCGCAGGTGCATCTTGCCCAGCCTTATCTCGCCCACGGTCCCTCAGGAGAGGATGCGCGTATTATAGCCTTTCCAGCGGCGGTCACTTGAGCGTCTTGAGCTGCTTCACGACGGACTCGACCGAGTCTTTGGCGCGCTCGATCCGGTCCTCTGCCTGGAGCCTGCTCATCCCGGGGCCGGTTATGCCGAGGCCGACGGGCTTCTCGTACTCGACCGCCAGGTCCGTGACCTTCCTCGCAGCCTGGCCGATGATTATCTGGTCGTGCTCGGTCTCGCCCTCGATGACCGCGCCGATGGTGACTGCGCCGTCGATCGATTTGTCCTTCAGGAGCGACTTGAGCGCCAGGGGTATGTCGAAAACGCCTGGCACCATGATCACCTTGGCCACGTCCACTTCCAAGAACTTCGCGTGCTCCTTCGCCCTCTCGAGCATCATCTGCGTCACGTCGTAGTTGAACTCGCTGCAGACGATGCCTATCCTGTACTTGCCTGCCATGTCATTACCTCCTTGATAGATCCTAACCGACTGGTCCTGCGTCCTTGAACCCTTGTCTGAGTCCCTTGCCCGCGTTCTTCTCGAGCCTCTCGGGCCTGAAGAGCAGGTCGTAGGCGTTCACCGCGTGCTCCCTGGCCCTCCGCTCGGCGAGCCACGCGAGCTGCTTCGCGTCCTTCGCCTCGTCCTCGTGCACGAAGACCTCTATGATGTGCCTGCTCGTCATCAGCTGGACCTGGATGAGCCCGGTCGACGCTTCGTGGGCGCACATCTTGTCTATCTGCTCCGGCCCTGGCATGCCAAGAGCGATGACGATGTCGCACCCGCGCTCCTCGATGAGCTTCTTCGCGGCCACGGGGAGGTCTTTGACACCCGGGACGGTGTACCTCTCCACCTTGAACCCAGTGCCCGTCCTCTTCAGCTCGTCGACGGCGGAACCTCCCATGTCGACCCTCGCGAAGGTCGTGTCAGCGACGCCTATGCGTTTCACTTCTTCTCGACCTCCTTGAGCTTCTTCGACAGTTCGTGGAATTCGATGACCTTGTTGATAATCTTGCGCGTCCCGTCGAGGTCGTGGTCCAGATGCGGCATCCTGACGACCCTGACATTCAGCCCTCTGCTGAGGAGCTCCTTCTCCAGTTCGACTGGCTCGAACGGCTGGTCGTATCCTACCGTGATGATGTCCGGCCGCAGTTCCTCAACGACCTTGAACATGTCCCCGCTCTCCTTGCCCAGGATCGCACGGTCGACTGGCTTCAGGGCTGCGACGAGCTCGAGCCTCATGCTCTCCTGCGTGATGGGCTCGTGCTTCCTCCTGCGCACGGTGTTGTCCGTCGCGACGACGACCACCAGCTCGTCCCCGAGCCTCTTCGACTCCTCCAGGTAGTGCAGGTGGCCTAGATGGATGATGTCGAAAACACCGGACGCCATAACGCGGACCATACGCGCCTACCCCTTGTGTTGGAACTCCCGCCACGCGGTGACGACCTCGGCCCCTTCAAGGTACACGAGGCCGTGCTTGTCGGCGTACGCCCTCGCGCTTGTCTTGCGCAGGGCCTTGCCGTCGTCGCCCATCATCTCGCAGACGGTCGCTGAGGGCACGAGCCCGGCCATGATCACAAGTGCCGTCGACAGCTCCGTGTGCCCGAACCTGGTCTCGAGTATGCGGTCGGTCGTGTTGAGCAGATGGACATGCCCGGGCGCCCTGAATCCCTTGCCGAACTCCCTCTTGCCCCAGCCGTCCTCCTGCTGTATGGCATTCCTGGACAGCTCCGCGAACTCCTTGATCGTCATCGCGCGGTCGTCGTCCGTGATGCCTGTGAAAGTCTTCCTGTGATTGATTGTGATGCTGAAGGCCGACTTGACGTCGTACGGTATGTCGTTCGGCATCAGCTCCTTCATGACGGGGTAGCGGTCGGCCATCCCCATGAACACCTCAGCGAGGAACGGCAGGCCCAGGCTCTCCCTTATCCTCGGGTCGGCTGTGGTGCAGACCAGGCCTCCGGCGTCGCGCCTCATCGCGCGGACGGCCCCGGAGCTGACGAACTCTGATGCTATGACCATGTCCGTCTCCTCCTCCCTGCCGTCCGCGTCGTAGACGAGCACGAACCGCCCTTCCTTGAGCGCGGTCAGAGCCCGCATCACGGTAGCTGAAGCCATCATCGGCGACGATTCCGCCCGAGGATATTATCTGTGTTGTAGCTACTATTCTGAAGGTATCAGTCTATCCTTCTTAAGGCCTCAGCCGGGGCCAGCCTGGCTGCCCTCCTTGAGGGCGGAAGTGTTGACAGTATCGTGACCGTGAACGCTATCGCCAGCACGAGCAGGATCTCTCCCCACGGTACGACGAACTCCGAGATATCGGAGAACCCGCCCCAGTCGAAGAGCCTGTAGGACAACAGCAGGCCGAGCACGATGCCCATGACTATGCCGAGGAGGGCGACGAAGGATGTCTCGAGCAGGAAAGTGTTCAGTATCATGCTTCTCTGGAAGCCGATGGCGCGCATGACCCCGATCTCCTGCCTCCTCTCGGCGATGTTCCTTATGGTGATGATGCCGAGCCCCGATATGCCCACGACGAGGCCGACTCCCAGGAACATCTCCATCAACTGCATCATCGACGACGACATCGCCATGAATTCCTCGACGATGTCCTTCACGACTATCCCGTTCAGGCCGAACTCTGCGAGGTCCTTCTCCAACTGCGTCATGACATCGTCGTCCGTGATGCCGGTGCCAGCGACCGTGTCTACGTAGAA
>DUKU01000028.1 GCA_013329135.1 Thermoplasmata archaeon | reverse complement strand
TGGTCAGCCTCGGCGGCGGATACATAGGATGCGAGTTCGCCCACTTCTTCTCCGCCATAGGCACGAAGGTGACGCTCGTGGGCAGGAACCCTGTCCTGCTGCCTCACGAGGAGCCAGAGACGAGCGCGCTCGTGAAGAACCGGCTCTCGAGACATGCGGACATCCGCACGGGAACGGAGACCGTGGCCGTCGATGGAGGGGAAGGCTCCATCCGCGTGACGGTCAGGCGTCCAGTTGATGGCTCGGAAGAGACCGTCGAGGGGGAGCAGCTCCTGGTCGCGACGGGCGTGAGGCCCAACTCGGACTGGCTGAAGCCAGAGAACACGGGGGTCAAGATGGACGACAAGGGCTGGATACTGACGAACCAGTACCTCGAGACATCCGCGCCCGGCATATACGCGCTCGGAGACGCCCTAGGGAGGAACATGTACAGGCACACTGCGAACCACCAGGCATCCGTCGTGGGCCACAACCTGTACTCCGAGCAGAAGATGGCCATGGACCTGCACGCGGTGCCGCACGCGGTCTTCACCGACCCTCAGGTCGGCCAGGTCGGCATGATAGAGTCAGAGGCGGTCAAGGGCAGGAAGGTCATGGTCGGCTTCGCAAGGTATCACGATACCGCGATGGGCTACGCCTACGGCGACGAGGAGACATTCGTCAAGGTCATCGTCGAGCATCCGAGCAGGAGGATACTGGGAGGCACTGCCGTGGGGCCCCAGGCGGCGACCCTCATCCAGCAGGTCGTGAACATGATGCATTCCGAGAACCAGACTTACGCCCCTCTGGTCAGGGCGCAGATCATACACCCCGCGCTCTCGGAGGTGCTCGCGCGCGCCTTTGGTGCGTTGAGGCCCGTGAACTTCGAGCTCGAACAGCACCATCACTGATCATCGGACCGCGCAGCTGGCCCTGCCATGCTTCTCGAGGTACCCCTGATGGTACTCCTCCGCCTCGTAGAACCTAGCTGCGGGGACGATCTCCGTGACTATCCTGGCATTCCCGACCTTACCCGATGCCTGGAGCCTGTCCCTGGATGCCTCGGCGTCGGCCTTCTGGCCCTCGTCGTGGTAGAAGATGGTCGACCTGTACTGCGACCCGACGTCAGGCCCCTGTCGGTCCTTTGTCGTGGGGTCGTGGATGCTCCAGAATACATCGAGCAGCTGTTCGTAGGACGCGGTCCCGGGGTCGAACTCGACCTCGACGGCCTCGGCGTGCCCGGTCCTATCCGTGCAGACATCCTCGTAGGTCGGTCCGGCGGTCTTGCCCCCGGTGTAGCCGGCGCGGGCTGAGACGACCCCCTCGACTCGCCTGAACGCCGCCTCGACGCCCCAGAAACAACCGGCTGCGAATGTCGCTTTCTGAATGGGTGGCATGATCATGTCGGTATCATACTCGCCCGATATGTCAGTGCTCCCGTACGCGTTGGCGGGACCCGGTTGGGCGGGATTGCTGTCATATATGGCTTTACCCATGACGTCACGGGTGGAAGAAGGACGGCTGGGGACAAAGGCGCGCAAGGTGTTGATGTAGGTCGCGCCCGTTTTCTGAGGCGACGGGAGATCCTGTTCCCTCTCGTGGGTGCGGCCGCATCGGCCTTCGTGTTCTTCTCTTTGCTGCTGGCGACGAACTTGAGTTCCATCGTCATGCCCGCCGTGGAGTATCTCCCCGTGCACACGATGCTGGAGATGTTCACTGTCGCGGTCTGCTTCGCAATATTCATGGTCCTATGGTCTTCCCATAGATACACTGGGAACGCAACGAGCCTCATCTTCGGGGCGACCTTCGCGACCGTGGGAGTCATTCATGTCGTTCACGCCCTCACATACAACGGCATGCCTGATTTCCTGGGCCCGACAGGCGTGAAGCTGCCGACATACTTCTGGATCGCCGCCAGGATCGACTTCGCTGTCATGATGGTGGCCCTGGCGTTCCTGGGCAACCGTCAGAGCATCATCGGGGTCAGGCGCGACATCGTCTTCGTCGGGATATGCGTGTTCCTGCTCATCGTCATCGGGTCCATCGTGGCGAATGCGGACAGTCTGCCGGACCTCGTGGTGGTCGGCGTGGGGCTGACGCAGCTGAAGGTCGCATTGGAGTGCCTTGTGATCGCCCTCTTCGTGGTCGCCGCACTGATCTTCGAGAGAGCGGCTGTCAGGGAGCGCAGCGTCTCATACAGCCTCCTGACGGCTGCGTTGGCAGTCGGCGTGTTCGAGGAGATATGCTTCACGCTCTACGGGAGCGTGTATGATGCGTTCAACCTCCTCGGCCACCTGTTCGGCCTCGTCAGCTTCATGCTGATATATTTCGCGTTGTTCGCGAGGACCGTGGCGATCCCGTACAGCTCGCTCGAGACGGTCTCCAGGGCGCTTAGGGAGTCAAAGGACCAGCTGGAAGCGCGCGTGAAGGAACGGACGAAGGCGCTCGCCCAGACGAACAAGAAGCTCAACCTGCTCAGCGGGCTCACGAGGCACGACATCAGGAATGAGCTCGTGCTCCTGACAGGGTACACGACATTGCTTGAGAAGGGCCCGTCTGATCCAGATTCGCGGTCATACGCGGCAAGGCTGACCGAGTCCGCCAAGAAGATAGACGCGCTCCTCGAGTTCTCCAAGGAGTACGAGATGATCGGGACCGAAGCTCCTGTGTGGATGAACTTGTCCGAGGCTCTCGGGCACGCCAAGACCACGGTTGGGCTCGGTCCCGTGTCCGTCGTGGCGGACCTGGGGGACCACGTGGTCCTCGCGGACAAGATGTTGGAGAGGGCCCTCCACAACCTCATGGACAACTCCATCAGGCACGGCGGAGAAGTGTCGAGTATCACATTCCGCGCTCACGAGTCCGCCCGAGGTCTCGAGTTGACGGTCGAGGACGACGGCACCGGAGTTCCGCTCCAAGAAAAGGAACGGATATTCGAGAGGGGGTTCGGCCGGAACACGGGTCTGGGCCTGTACTTCGTGAGGGAGGTGCTGGCAATCACTGGCGCGACGATACACGAGCGCGGGACCGCGGGCAAGGGTGCCATGTTCGAGATGGTGTTCCCGCAGGGCACGCACAGACGAGCTCAGAATCAGGCCGGCGCTACCCTTTCTTCTCCCTCAGACACCTGAGCGTCTCCTTCAGCTCGGTCCTCGTCGGGAACGATATCGCGTTGTCCGGGCAGAAGGCCTTGCAGGTGGACTTCCCGACGAGGCAGTTGTACGGCCTCACGACCTGCGACTTCCCATCGAAGAACTCGAACACCTTCTGTGAGCAGAACTCCACGCACGAGCTGCACCCCTCGCACCTGGACTTGTCCACGCTCGGATACCACGGGATCGCCTCCCTCGCTATCCCCTGGTAGGCCTCCTCTACCTCGTCCTTCCTCCGGCCCCTGAGCTTCTTGTACTCC
>DUKU01000033.1:7856-8806 GCA_013329135.1 Thermoplasmata archaeon | reverse complement strand
CAGAACCTGGGGCACTCCAGCATCGAGGTCACGGCCATCTATCTGACGATGGACATCGATGACCGCAAGGAAGCGTACTCCAAACATCCGTTGCCAGGGATGTCGGAATCGGAAGAATCTGAGGAGTCTAGTGCGAGCCGCGGGGAGGAGCCGCTCTCGGTGCATTCGAATCACTCGAGCTCCTTCGTGCTTTCAGGTGATGTTTAGGTCACAACTAAACTCTTTCTCGTCATACCTTTCCCACATATCTTTGTAATGCATCATGGTTGAAGCGGCTTTTTGGACGCCCCGCCCGCAGCATTTTCGCTCATCCTGCGGGATTAATTCATATTCCATGAGTCCCTATCGCGCGGTCGAGATGCCGGAACAATGGACTGAGAAGTACAGGCCGAAGTCCCTCTCAGATGTCGTTGGCAACGAGGCGGCCGCACGCACGATGAAGCGCTGGGCGGAATCATGGTCGCGCGGAGTGCCACGTGTTAAGGCATTGATCCTGAGAGGGGAGCCTGGGACAGGCAAGACCAGCTCAGCGCTGGCTCTCGCCCGAGACTTCGATTGGGACGTCGTCGAGATGAACGCATCGGACCACAGGAACGCAGATTCCATAAGGCGGATAGCTGGCTTGGGCGCGATATCCCAGACATTCACATCGGCCGGGGAGTTCCTATCGACGACCAAGGGCAAGAGGAAGTTGATAATCATCGACGAGGCTGACAACATGTTCGGCCGGGAGGATTTCGGCGGCGCCAAAGCTATCGTCGAGACCGTAAAGGAGTCGAGCCAGCCTGTAATCATGATTGTGAATGACTACTACGAACTCACGAGGAAGGCGTCCGCGCTCAAGTCCCTAGCTGACAGCGTGACTTTCAAGAGGCTGGACAAACGCACGATCGTGACCGTACTCATGAACATCGCACGCGCCGAGGGTGTGTCCATAGCACAGGGCCCTC
>DUKU01000033.1:0-7777 GCA_013329135.1 Thermoplasmata archaeon | reverse complement strand
ACTCGAAGCCATCGCGGACAACGCTGGGGGGGACCTTCGAGCTGCAGTGAACGACATCCAGATGCTCGTTGAAGGCAGGAGTGAGGTTGTCTCTGAGAACACAACCGTTCTGGCGGAGAGGAACCAGAACAGGGAGCTGGCGGAGTCGCTGCGGACGATGTTCGGGGCGACTACAGTCAAGGCCGCTCAGGATGCGACTCTCGATCTAGACAAGTTGCCAGATGAGTTGGAGAAGTGGATAGAGGAGAGCATTCCGAGTGAGATGACGGATTCCAGGGACCTCGCGGACGCTTTCGACGCTCTGTCAAGGGCCAACGTATACCTCAAGCGGACCCGAACGCTGCAGCACTATGGCATGTGGTCGTACGCACGGACGATGATGACTGCTGGGGTCGCCCTGTCGAGGAGGCACGGCCGCCGCCCCCATGTGAGCGAGTACAGGTTCCCCAGCAGTTTCATTGTCATGTCCCGCGCCAAGGGCACGACTGCCGCCAAGGACTCGCTCAGGACGAAGCTCTCCCCTCAGTTCCATACATCTGGGAAGCGGTTCAAAGAGGACGTGTTGCCGTCTCTCGTCATGCTGGCGAGACGGGATCGGGACATCCTTGTCAAACTCGTGCTGGACGCAGAGCTGGACGACGGTGACGTCGCCTACCTGCTCGGGAGCGAGCCAGGCTCGTCGGGTGTCGAGGCGGTCATGGCCAAGGTCCGAGTAGTCAAGGGTGAGGATGAGCCCGGCAAGGCCGTGAAGGCCAAGGGACGTCCCAAGGGTAGGAGCCTCGGGGATTTCTGAGGGACGATATCCGTGGACGCTCGCACTAGGGAGCATCTGGAGAAGCAGCAGTACCGGCTCGTTGGAGAGACAGGGGCCGTGAAACTGTGTCACTGGATGCGCCAGAAGCTCATCTACGGACGGCCGTGCTACAAGGAGGAGTTCTATGGCATCCAGTCTCACAGGTGCCTGCAGATGACCCCCGCGGTCAACATATGCAATTTCAGATGTCTCTTCTGCTGGCGGTTCCACGGGATGTCCAGCTTCGAGGGGGTCAGCTACCCAGAGCCGGAGGAGCTGCTCGAGAAGTGCATCCTGGAACAGAGGTCGCTGGTGTCCGGATTCAAGGGTGACGAGAGGTGCGACCCCGCTCTGTGGGAGGAGTCGAGGACGCCCAACCAGGTGGCAATCTCCCTCTCGGGGGAGCCGACGCTCTACCCTGAGCTGGGGGAGTTCATCGCCCTGTGCAAGAGGAAGGGGATGACAACATTCCTGGTCACGAACGGTTCGGTCCCGAAGGCGCTGGCTGAGCTCTCATGCATGCCCACACAGCTGTATGTCACCGTCGCCGCGCCGAACCGGGAGGTCTTCAAGAGATTGTGCGTGCCCCAGTTCGACCGCGCATGGGACAACCTCATGGAGACGCTCGATCTGCTCGGGACGCTTCCGACCAGGACCGTCGTCAGGCACACCCTGGTAAAGGATTGGAACCTGGGCTGGGAGGATGAATACGCGAAGCTGGACGAGCGTGCCGACCCTACCTTCGTGGAGCCCAAGGGTTACGTGTTCGTGGGGGACTCGCGCACGAGGATGACCATCGGCAACATGCCCTCGCACCAGGCCGTACACGAATTCTCCTCGAGGCTCGCGTCGAGGCTGTCGATGGAACTACTGGCCGAGAGAGAGGACAGCAGGGTCGTCCTGTTGGGCAAGAAAGGGACCAGGCCGAGGCTCTCGGACTGAGGTCACTTGAGCCTTATGGTCTCGAGGTTCATAGGCGCCCTGGTCTCGATGCCGAACTTCTTGTACAGGGTGCTGGCCAGCTCCGCGCACTTGTACTCCTCCCCGTGGCAGATGATGATCCTCTCGGGCCTCGGCTCGAGCGTGCTCACGTAGTTCACGAGCTGACGCCTGTCGGAGTGTCCGGAGAAGCCGTCCACGGTCTCGATGTCCATCTTCATGTGGAGGGTCAACTGCTTGCCCCTGTCGTTGATAGTGATGTCCGACCAACCCTTCTGGATCTTGCGACCCATGGTGCCGTCTGCCTGGTATCCTGCGAACACGAGCGTGTTGAGCGGGTTGTCGCACCAGGACTTGAAGTACTCCATGACCGGCCCCCCGTTCATCATGCCGCTCGTGGCTAGCACGATGCAGGACTCCGGGTCGTGGCTGATGCGCTCCCTCATGTCTGGACTGTCGACGCGCTTGAACACATCGGACAGGAAGGGGTTCTCGCCCATCTGGAATATCTGTGTCCTCAGCTGGCTGTTGAGGTACTCCGGATACGCGGTGTGTATGGCCGTCGCCTCGAATATCATGCCGTCGAGGTATATCGGGACCTTGGGGATGTAGTGGTTCCTCATCATCTCCTCAAGGACCAGCATGACCTCCTGGGACCTCCCCACGGCGAACACGGGCATCAGCATCTTGCCGCCCCTCTGGAGGGTCGCGCGCGCGATTTCCTTGAGCTGGTTGGCGGCCTCCTGTCTGCTCGGCTGCATGTCGTGGTACCCGCCGTAGGTGGACTCTATGACGAGGGTTTCGAGCCTAGGGAACTTGTTGACGGCCGCGTTGAACAGCCAGGACTTCTCGAACTTCATGTCGCCGCTGAACGCGATGTTGTACAGCCCGTCACCGACATGGAAGTGCGCGATCGACGAGCCCAGGATGTGTCCCGCGTTCTGGAGCGTCAGCCTGACGTCGGGGGAGATGTCCGTGGTCTCGCCGTACTTGAGCGGGATGCAGTGCATGACGACATCCCTGATGTGGGACGATTCGTACGGTGCCTTCTTTCCCTCGCCCACCGCGACCTTGATGAAGTCCAGCTGCAGCAGGGACATGAGGTCTCTCGTGGGTGGGGTGCAATACACCGGCCCGTCGTAGCCGTACTTGAACAGGACCGGAAGCAGACCGCAGTGGTCCAGGTGAGCGTGTGTGATGACGACGCCATCCAGTGACTCGAGGGGCATCAGCTCGGGAGCGCTCAGGTATGGGGTGCCTCCGTTGTCCTCAGCGGAGACGGCCACGCCGCAGTCGATGAGGACCTTGCTCTCCCTGGTGGTCATGAGAGTCGCGCTCCTGCCGACCTCCCTGTAACCTCCGAGGGCGGTGACCCTGAGCCAGGTCTCCTCGTTCAGGCGCTGGCGCATAAGCCTCCTGCCGACCTTCCTCAGGAACTCCTTCCTGTCCTCCTGGACCTTCCTCAGGTAGTTCCTGATCTCCGTCACCGTCTTGGACGGTATCGGGGGCGCCCGGACGACCTTAGCGGCCCATCCGATCTCCTTCTTGATCTCGTTCAGGATGGCGCCATGCTTGCCTATGACCAGGCCCGGGGATATCGCCTCGATTGTGACCTCCCCGGTGTCGTCCTCGAAGTATATGTTGGTGATCTTGGCCTCGTCGGGGATGATCTTGCGTATCTTCTCCTCGGCGCTCTCGGGACTCGCGAGTGTTGTGGGGTCGGGCCTGATGGCGACCCTCCTCCTCAGCGTCTGCGCGAGTTGCCTCACCAGGTCGTTGTTGTTTGAGAACTCTTCGAGGTTCTTGGTGTAGATGACTATGACTGGACCTTCGAAGTCGATATCAGTGACCTCGATATGAGTTGGTATGGTCTTCTTGACCGCTTCTCTCGCGTCTTCTAGAACTTTCTCTATGCCCATCTGTTTTCACTCAGCTGAATGGTAGTGCTTCGCGTATCGTGCGGTTATATCACCGCTTCGGACCGTCGTCGGACGTTATCAGGAGCTGAGCTTCATCTTGGCGAGGCGCTTCTGTATCTCCTTGTCGTCCAGCGGGGTGAATCCTTCCGATGTGATCGTCGCGATCGTGTATCCATCGCCGGAGGCCGAGTCCCGCTTCATGGCCGCGTGCAACGACCTCACTGCGAGGTCCACGCCGTCGCTGACGCTCAGGTCCTTCTGGAAGTGGTCTTCGAGAACGCCGTACACGTACGGCGAGCCTGACCCCGTCGTGACATAGTCGTCGGGTATGGCCCCTCCGACCATGTCGAGCGCGTACACGTGGCCGCCGTCCTTGTCGACACCGCCGAGTATGAGGCCGACCCAGTACGGGTAGAACCTGCTCCCGGCGAGAATGTTGGACATCAGCGTCGCGCCGGACCTGACGGTCATCGGCTGGCCTCTCTTGAGCTTGTACAGCTCGACCTCGGCCGTGATGTACCTCGCCAGGGTCTGTGCATCACCGACGACTCCCGCGACCGCGAGTCCCATGTTGTCGTCGATCTTGAACAGTTTCTGCGTGGTCTTATGGGCTATCAGTGTGCCCATCGTTGCCCTCTTCTCAGTAGCCATGACCACTCCGTCTTTGCAGACTAGTCCTATCGTGGTCGTGCCCTTCTTTACATCTTCAGTGCTCGTCATGAACAAACACCACGGCGAAAATCGGTGTGTTAAAAGCCGTTTCATGATGATGCCCATGGCAGTATATAATTGTTTTTCAGGATTGAGGGCGTGCCCAGGACCCGTCCTTCCAAGTCGAAGGGACAACCTTTAAGGCAGATGCGCTCGAATATTATCCTGAGATGGGTAGCCTGTAAGTCCCCTCCTTGGTGGCACGCGACCCTTGAGGACACCGTGCTCCGAAACATGAATCCGGAGGGGCCTGGCGCCAGGAAACAGATTGCCTGCCCATCTCACCCTTCTCTCCCCGGACAATGATAAATACTATCTCGCATATCCACAATGGGGGGGTGTTGGCTCTCACATGAGAATACTGGTTGTGGATGATTCTGAGGCTTTCAGGAAGGTTATGACAGAGCTCCTCGTGAGGGCGGGCTTCCACGATGTGTCCGAGGCCGGGGACTTCGACGAGGCGCTCAGGGTCTACGTGGCGAAGCACCCCACGATCGTGTTCGTGGACATGGTGCTCCCTGGCAGGTCCGGGGTGGAGCTCACGAGGGAGATCCTGAAGAAGGACCCGAACGCGAAGGTCATCGCCTTGAGCTCGATCATCAACAAATCGATGATCAAGCAGAGCCTCGACGCGGGCGCCAAGGACTTCCTACTCAAGCCCACGAACGAGATCGCCCTGAGCTCGGTCCTGGCGATGTGGAGTGATTAGATGAGCTTGTTCCTCTTCAAGAAGAACAGGGAGAAGAAGAGCATCAGGGAGAGCGGTCTGGGGATAAGCCGCAAGTACTCGCTCTCGCCCGGCAAGAGCTATGTGGTCGAGGAGACCCCTCCGTCCATCAGCTTCGATGCGTTCTCCAACCTGATCTCCACCGCCGATGGGAAGGGGAACAAGCCAGTGGGGATAGCCTTCACCAGGCAGCATCCGGACCTGGTGAGGGAGAAGTACGGCCTCGAGAACACCCCTATCTACTGGCTCGCGACGCGCGCGGGCGAAGGGGTGATATCCCCGACGAACCTGGGCATACTGACGCACACGATGATCAAGTTCGTGGAGGACAACGAGAACGGCGTGATACTCCTGGACGGGCTCGAATACCTGGTCTCGAACAACGACTTCAACAAGGTCCTGAGGGTCATCGACCAGCTGAACGACCACATATCACAGAGCGGCTCGAGGCTCATCCTTCCAGTGGACCCGAGGGTGTTCGAGCCGCGCGAGCTGGCGCTGCTCGAGAGGAACATGGAGAAGATATCGGCCATGACGACGGCCGAATAGGCCATCAGGACGCGACCATAGACGTAGACACGAACACGAGCTGGGACACCAGCATGCACGCGCCCACGGACCGGGCGAGCTCCCGGCGGTCCCACTTACCTTCTATCCCCCATACGAAGTAACACACTACCGCGTTCATCTCCGCCAAGAAGAGTCCGAGCACCAGCAGCATCGTGTCTGTGGCGGCGGAATCACCGTATCCGCCCGCTACGGAGCCCAAGGACACGTATATGGCGAATGTTATGCCGAGCACGAGCGGGCCCAGAATATGCGCGGTCATCCGCATCATCGATATCGTGGGCTTCAGCCGCATCTTGAGCGTCGACTCGATCTCGGAGAGCTCACGCAGGTAAGACGCGATGTCCATGGCGAGCATGCCAGCGCCTGCCTCGTCCTTGGTTGACGCCCTTCTCACGACCTTCATGGCCTCGAGCGCGTTGACGCGCTCCCCCGAAGCCTCCGACCCGACGGCCACGTCGAACCCCTGGCCCATCACGAACGCCTTGAGGCACAGCCTCCTGCCCAGGGATTGGTCCGGCCCGCGGCTGTTCTCAGAGGCTCTGTGCAGCGCGGACTCGAAGTTGTCCCCGTCCAGCATCCTGGCCCCGACCTTGAAGAGCAGGTCCTGGACCTCGTTCTCCTGCGCGTGCTCTGTCCCGCGTCGGGAAGGAGATGATAGCATCAGTACCGCGGACGCGGGCACGGTCCCTACCAGCAGCACCACGGGCGCGTAAGTGCCAGTCCCGAAGGCGATATACGCGCACACCGCGCACGTCGCCCCGAACGTGACGGCGACGGCCCAGGCATGCCGTCCGCGGAAACCCCGGACTGTGGGCACGTGCCTGTCGACGGGCCTCCGCGAGACAGCATCCAGCGCGACAAGCAGGGCTACGACCGGGAACATGAAGTTCATGACCATCGCCGTTTCGACCGCCTGCCCGTCCGCGTGCGCGACCGGTTCCCCGAGCGCCCCGCCTGACCAGATGTCCCAGGACAGCATCGGCATGAACGACCCGACCATTATCGGCAGGAGGATCCCGAGGCCGAACAGCAGCATGCTGGGTGTGGAGAGGGACAGCGCATATTCCTCGACCCTGCGCTTCGCACCCGCAACCATCGCCCTGTTCGCCCTCTCGAGCGAACGGCGCTTGCCCTCCTCGGTGGCCTCGTGCGACGCCACAACGATGGCGTTGAGCGAGGTCTTCAGTTCGGAACTGAACCTCTCCCAGCGGCATCCGAACGCGTGCACGGCCTCCTCGAAGCCCGTGTAAGTCCCTGTGACGACCTCCCACGTGCATCTCCTCAGCTCCTTTGCGAACACCGACCCTCCCTCACTCGCGAACCCGATAGCCCTGGGGAGTGAGGCGTCCTGCCTCACGCCCATGATCATCAGGTTCACGGCGTCCGCCGAGGATTTCAGAATCTCCGATGCACGCCTTCTGGCCGCGGATGAAGGATATGCCAGCACCGATTGGTGGCACAAGGGCGGGCAGGCTGATGCCGCAATGAGGGCGGCGGCCTGGAATGCCGGTCCCATGCAGACGACCGTCAGGATGAGCACGGCGGTCGCCACCAAGGCGCTCAGGGCGGCCAGGCTCTTCGCTGCCGCCACCACCGACTGTGGGTCGCACCGGACGGCACCGAGTTCCAGGTCCGCGGCCAGAGCTGAGAACCGGTCCCTTTGCCCCGCTGTGCTCCTCTTGGCGTTCGCCAATTCTTTGGCCGCGCTGATCCCAAGCGGTCTGCCCGCGCGCTCGAGCATCATGCACGTGCGCGCGTACGTTGCGTGGCGTACCTCAGGCCGATTTGGTCTTGCGGGCATACCACTCCTCCCATGTCCTGAAGGCCTCGTCCGGCCCATTCGGTGAGAACAGGTTCTGGACCAGCATCTCGTTCGAGGTGACCCTGAGCTCGTCGTGGGCCATGCCGTTGATGGCGGTCCCGGCGGATGCGTCAGCTGCCATCCTCTGGTCGCTGTGCGCCCTGCACCTGATGATGTCGAGGACCTGCGCAGGGGATACGCCCAGCGAGCCAGCGATGCCCTGGACCGTCTTCGACTCCGGGGAGAACGCGTCCGTAGGTTTCGCGCACCCGCATCCGGGCTGCAGCGAGAAGAGGTCCACGAGGGTGGTCCCCCCG
>DUKU01000168.1 GCA_013329135.1 Thermoplasmata archaeon | reverse complement strand
AGGAACTCCTCTTCCACGACGTGGGTCAGTCCCGGCGGGGACTACGACGGGTACTCCTACGGCACGTTCGCCGTCACAAGCGATGTCGGATGGCTCGGGATCGACATCCCGAAGCTGGTCGAACTCTGGGCTACGGAGACGATCGACAACAACGGGATCATACTCGTGCCCGAGGCCGACGGCGGGGACAACGTGAAGGTCTTCCAGAGCTCGGACGATTCTGACTCCCCCGAAACGAACCCGAGGCTGGTCGTCAACTACACGGTCCCCGGGGACACGGCCTTGCTCGAGTCCAGGGTCTTGGGCCCGGGCTCCAACACCACATTCACGCTCACATCGTTCTCGACATCCACGGTGTCGCACCTGGATGACTCGTTCCCCGGTACCGCCCTGTCGCCCAAGTGGACTTGGGTCAACGACCCGAGCCTGGAGGGCGGCGAGTATGATGTAGGGGTGACTAGGCCGGGTTGGCTCCATGTCACGGGCGAGGCGAACACTCAGCTCCAGGACACTACAGTCACGGCCAACTACCTGCACCAGGATGTCACCGGTGACTTCGTCGCGACGACCTACGTCGAGGATTACTTCACCGTGAACTCGATGGGCGCGGGCCTGCTGCTGTATGAGAGCGCTGGTGAGTGGATGTACATCGGGAAGATGGACCCCGGCGCATCCGGCAGGATCCAGGTAGTCGTCTGCGAGAATGGCACCAGCGCGGCCATGGGCAGCCTCGTCTGGACAGGCTACTCGAACGCCCACCTGAAGGTCGAGAGGAACTCCACGGGCGTCTGGTTCTACGCGAGCACGGACGGCTCATCGTACCAGCTGGCGCACCATCACGTGCCCGCGTTCCAGATGAGGGAGAGGCTCGACCTCGGACTGTTCATATTCTCCAATTCAGCGACCAGGCCCGTAGTCGACTTCGACCACTTCACCGTGACACCGCCCGCCGACAGTCACACGGCCGAGGTGCGGGCCAGGGTCGGCAACTCAACATCGTTCTCCGACGCATCCTGGGAGGACTGGGCGTCCGCGGATGTCCTGTCCGGCCCGGCAGTGATCGCGGAGACGGGCAAGTACCTTCAGTACATGGTATACATGTCCACTGACGGGGACTGGTACACACCCGCTTTCTCCGGCTTCGACTGTTGGTACGAGATGTATGCTCAATCTGGCATCGTGGGGACGGAGGATTATGTGCCGACCGATTTCAGCATGTGGTACACCATGACCACGGTCGAGACGAGAGGCGCCGGGGTCGTCAAGTACTGGTACTCGACGGACCATGGCAACAGTTGGATCTATGCTGGCACAGGCGGCTCGTACTCCATCACGTCCACGGAGCCATCGCTCAAGATCAGGATGACGCTCGAGACCTACGACACGCTGACGAGCCCGCGCATTCACTCTGTCTCGGCGATGCACGGCACGGCCATCTCATATCTGTACGTCGTGGCCCCCGAGACCGTCGTAGCGGGCGAGGCGTTCCCGGTCACGATATACGCCAGGGACGCATCTGACGCGACGATGGTGCACTGGTCCGGGCCAATCACGCTCACGGCGATGGACACGGATGCCGTCACCCCCATGGACACCGAGCTGGCAATCACATCGGCCACGGTTACGAGCGGGGGGTATGTGACCGTCCCGAACGAGCTGTACACCGAAGCCGGCGCGATCATCATCAAGGCGACGGCGCAGGAAGCGTACGGGTTCAGCGCACCGATCACGATCGTCACTGGCCCGATATACGCCCTCAGCATCACGCCCGCCGTGGACGTCGTCATCGCGGAGACCGAACAGATATACCACGCGGAGGCGCGAGATGTGTTCGACAACATCATCACGGACGCGGTGTTCACATGGTCCCTGGATGAGGCTGTGGGCACGCTGAACACATACTCTGGATCTACCGTGGTGCTCGAGGCTGGCGAAGCAGGAAGCACGGGCTACCTGGTCGTGTCAGCGGACGGGTTGAACGCATCCCTGCCCATAACGATCACACACGCAGCCAACGCACCCATGTTCACCGAGGACATACCTGACCAGACCAAGTACGAGGACTCTGGCTCGTGGACGGTCGACCTGTCCCCTTACGTCCAGGATCTTGTGCACGAAGACGACGAGCTGAGATGGTATGTGACGAACGAGAACGTCGTGGACGTGAGCGGCGAGAACCGTACGGGCAACATGATCATGACATTCAGCACGGTCCAGGACCAGGCCGGAACGGACGAGCTGGACCTGTATGTGCTGGACCCGGACAACATATACTCCGTGACGAACCTCACTGTGGAGATCGTCCCAGTGAACGACTGGCCCTCGATAGACCAGATAAGCCCGCTCGTGGTCCATTACGACATCCTCTACGTCTACAACATGAAGTACTACGTGAGCGACGTCGACAACAGCGAGTACGAGCTGTCCCTGTCCGTGGACGCCCAGAGCGCCGCGTACGTCTCCGTCGAGAGGCTGTTGCTGTACATGCTCTACCCTGAGGAGCTCAACGGGACCACGCAGACCGTGGTCGTCACAGTGAGCGATGGAGAGGCGGGAACATCGACCGTTATCCAGGTCACGGTCTCGGACGACAACGTGCCCGTCATGGTCGATCTCCTCCCTGACTTCGAGATGTACCAGGGGGAGACGGTGACAGATGTGCTCGACCTGGACGACTACTTCTTCGATTCCGACGGCGATGTCCTCTACTTCGCGTACGGGTTCAACCATATCCTGGTGACCATAGACGAGGACCACATGATCAGTCTGGTCGCGCCCACTGACTGGTATGGCACCGAGTACGTCATATTCAGCGCGATAGACCCGGACGGCGCGAGGGTCGAGAGCGCGACCACGGTTGTCGTCCACAGGGTGAACCAGGCGCCGGTGGTCGAGGACGTGCCGGACCTCGTGGTCAAGCACGACCTCCCCTACGAATTCGATCTGACCAGGTACGTATCCGACCCCGATAACGACCTGGACGACCTCTACATCACGACTGACGACCCCCATGTGGTCCCCGCGGGCACGGTCCTCAACATCGAGTACCCGGAGAGCATGATGGGTCTGATCGCGACCGTCGTCATAACCGTGAGCGACGGGGAGCTCTCGGACAGTTGTTACATCAGTGTCACAGTGGGGAACAACGCGCCCCCGGTCGTCGGCACGCTACCCTCGCACTGGTTCCAGGAGGACCTGCCTACGCCGTACCCATCCATGGACGATCTGGACGCATGCTTCCAGGACGAGGAGGGCGAGGCGCTGTCCTTCGAGGTGTTCACGCTCTCGGCCGACGTCTCCGCAGAGACGGTCGATGGCGGCCTGGGCGGGTGGACCGTCGCGTTCACGACCGGGGACAACTGGTACGGGAGCGCATGGTTCGTCGTGAGGGCGACCGACCCCGAAGGCGCCCTCATCGAGGCGATGGCCGAGCTGACGGTCCAGTCCGTGCCCGACGCGCCAGTGCTCAAGTTCAACGAGACCGTTGAGGTCTCGACGGGCGTGCAGAGGGTCGTGGACTTAGACGGGGCCGCAAGCGACCCAGACGTGCACGCCCAGGGACTGGAGTTCAGCGTCGCGAGCGAGTACAGCGAGTATGCGACCATCATCGAGGGCGTGCTCGTGCTGGAGTTCCCGGACGGGTTCCTGAGCGATGCCGAGGACCACAGGCACCTGGATATATCCGTCACCGTCACCGACCCTGACGAACTCCACGACACCGACACGCTCGCCGTCATGGTCGTCAAGAGGGTCGATAGCGGCAGCGACTCGTGGCTCATGCTCGGCATGGGGGTCATGGCCGCAATCGCCTCAGGCTCGCTCATAGTCGCGATGAGGCTCAGGAAGAGGCCCTTCGTGATCAAGGACATCATGGTCGTCCACAACGACGGCTTCCTCATAGGCCGCGCAGCCGAGAAGACCGAGGGCGAGATAGACGAGGACGTGCTCAGCGGCATGCTGACGGCTGTGCTCAACTTCGTCGAGGACTCGATGGCGAAGACCCAGGACGGGCTCAGGAGCTTCGGGTTCGACCGGTACAAGGTCCTCGTGAAGAGGGGCAAGATGACATACATGGCGGTCGTGTACGACGGGGACGAGCCCGAGACCATGGGCGACAGGCTCGGGGAGTTCCTGGTGAAGGTGGAGAAGATCTACCGCAAGAGGATAGAGAACTGGACCGGGGATATGGACACCGACTTCGCCGGGATACATGTGCTCCTGCAGGCGTTCGTGAAGGAGAACAGCAGGAGGGGCAGCGGCCTGAATGGCCCCGTGAAGGGCGCGGAGAAGAAGGCCGGGAAGGCGGACGCTGGCAAGGAGAAGAAGTGAGAAAGGATATCATAGGTCTCGGACCGCGCTAGCGGCCCGGACCCGTGTGAGGTTTCTCCGGTCTACGCCTGGGGAGGCGGTGGCGGCGGCTCGTATGCCATCTGTGGCTGCTCGACGACCGCCTGGCCCGGGTACATGTTCTGGGGCTGTTGTGGCCTCCTGCGTATGACCATGAACAGCACCAGCGCCACGGCCGCGATGATGGCCGCGATCAGGACGACCCATATCCAGGTGTCGACCCCGAGCAGGCCAGCGGTCTTGCCCTCGACATCTATGGCCTTGACGGTCTCGTTGTTGCCCGCGACATCCATCGAGTAGTACTCTACCGTGTGGTTGCCCTCGCCCTGGACCTCGAACGCTCCGTCGTACACGACCCAGTCGCCGCCGTCTATGCGGTACAAGGTCGCGGACACGCCCGAGCCCTCCTCCAAGACGGTGAGGGTCACGGTGTATCCGTCCACCGTCGCCGTCGTCACCGGGGCGTTCATATCCACGGCGAACTCGACGGTCGAAATGGCATCCTCAAGGCCAGCCACATCGACCGAGTAGAACTCGAGCGTGTGGTTGCCGTCCTCGGAGACCTCGAGCGTCATGCCCGACAGCTCCGTCCATTCGCCATCGTCGAGGCTGTACATGATCATCGACAGGCCCGAGGACACATCGACGACCGTGAACTCCAGGGTCGCGGCGCTCGTGATCCAGCCGGCCTCGCCCAGTGTACCGTCGACCGACACCGACGTGTCGGGGGCCACGGTGTCAACCATGACAGTGACGGTCCTGATGGGCTCCTCGTTTCCGCCCATGTCTATCGAGTAGAACTGGACCGTGTGCGAGCCCTCGTCGTCGATGACGAACGGATCAGCGTAGGTCTGCCAGCCCGCGCCGTCGATGTTGTAGGACGTGTTCGCGACCCCACCCGTGCCTCCGGTGGCCGTGAGCGTCACCTCGACCTCTGACACGAACCAGTCCTCCTCGCCCTCATCGCCCGAGAGCTCGACGGTCGTCAGGGGTGGTTCCTCCGTCAGCAGGAGGTCGCCGTACAAGGCCAGCGACGGGTAGTAGGCGAAGTATATCGGCCATGTGCTGTAGGCGCCGCTGTCCTCGTCGACCACGGCGGGTAGCCCCGCGAACCCGATGTCCTCGCCAGGCGATACCATCAGGAGGGCCAAGGGTATGCACAGCTCGTACACCCTGTGGGACGTGGCGGAGTACTCGGACGCGCCGAACCCGGCGGCGCCAGCGAGGCCTTCGTGGTCCGTCAGGAGCGTGTCGAACGGCTCACAGTCGATGACCCAGTCCGACATGCCCGTGTCGAACACCGAGTGGCTCGTGTATGTCCCGGCGCTGGAGGCCTCGAGCGTGAACATGTCCTCGTGCATGTCCGACCACACCTCGTCGTTGCCCGTGTCGAACGCGACGGCCGCGAA
>DUKU01000090.1 GCA_013329135.1 Thermoplasmata archaeon | reverse complement strand
TGTGGCCCACCGTGAAGTGGTCCGCCACGGTCGATGCCCCTGCCGATATCAGTTCGACATTGACCTTCTTCGCAGCGACGGCCTTGAACACCCTGGCCGCGACTCCTTCGGTGTACCCCAGTCCCTCGCCCACGGTGCACACTAGCGCGACCCCGGGATTGATCTCGAAGCTTTCACCCACGCCTCCGATGACGCTCTTTATGGCGCGCTTCGCCTGAGGTATCTGCGTCTCGTCGATGAGGACAGCGACGCATGTCTGGGACGTCGTGGCCGAGAAGATGTTGACCTCCTCCTCCGATAGACAGTTAGTGATGTCCGCAAGGAATCCGGACTTGTATCCGGCGCCTGTGTCGTACACCTTCAGCGTGGCGATCTTGGGGACATAGGACACGCTCTTGATGACATCCTTCCGGGCCATCTTGCCGTTGCCTATCGTCGTGCCAGGCGACTCGGGCATGTACAGGTTCTTGATTATGATCTCGATGCCCTTGAGCCTCGCGGGCTGGACGGCCCTCGCGTGCAGCACTTGAGCACCGAAGTACGCGAGCTCGGCCGCCTCTTCGTACGAGAGCCTGTCTATCATGAACGCGTCCTTGACCAGCTTCGGGTCCGCGCTCATGAAGCCATCGACCTCCTTCCAGATCTCGATGGGCCTGGCGTTCGTGGCGTACGCGATCACGGCGGCCGTGTAGTCCGTGCCGCTCCGCCCGACAGTTGTCACGTGCCCGTCCTGCGTGACCCCGAAGAACCCCGTGACGACCGGGACCATGCCTTTCTTCGCCGCGGCCTCCAGGGTCGCGCCCATGTTCTTCTCGCACTGGTCCAGGAGCGCGACGGCGTTCCCGTGCTGTTCATTCGTGATGAATCCCAGGGCGTCCCCTTCCATCGGGACGGCGTCGATGCCGTTGTCAGCGAGCCTGGCCGCGACGATGATTGCCGAGAGCCTCTCTCCGAAGCTCAATACCAGGTCCTTGGTCCTCGGTGTGAGTTCCTCGGTGTAGGTGACACCGTACAGGAGGCGTTCGAGCTTCGTGATCTTCGCTTCTATCCTACTGAGCGCCTCCCTCCTCGCCTCACCGTCGGTCCTGGGCAGCATGTCCATGTGCCTCATCCTGAGCGCGAGCAGGAAATCGTCTATCTCCCTCTCCTGCCTCGGCCTGGAGATGAATTCCTTGAGGGCGTTCGTTACCCCTGAGGCCGCGGACACGACGACGATCTTCTGGTCCTTCTCCGACCCGATCACGTACGCCACCCTGTTCAGGGCATCCTCGGTCCCGAGGCATGTCCCTCCGAACTTCATGACTTTCAAGTCCTCACCTCTTGAGCCTTGGCTGATGAGCCTGAGTAGCATCCGGGAGGCATCCTGCTATGGACAGTGAGCCTCTCTGGATTGTGCTCGACCTCGACGAGGCGCGGGAGCCTTCCATGCAAGGCGACCTCCCCGTCCACCATCGCGAGCCCCCCGATCATCCCGGGGATGTCCTTGAACGGGTCGAAGCATGTCTTGAGTGAGGATGTGCCGTGCACGTGGTTCCCTATCGCGGTCGCCAGTGCATCTGCGAGTATGGCCGAGTCGGCCATCGCGAGGGCGACATCGGAGTCTCCAAGGCTTATCGAGTGCCCGAGTCTTCCGCTCGATGTGCACACGCCGAGGATGTCATCTGTGGGCTCGAGCCTCAGCGCGAACGCGGTCGCCGCCCCAGGCTCGTGGAAGACCTCCATGGTCGCGGTCTTGTCCAGGATGAGCGCGACATCGCCACCGTTGTCCACCCAGCCATGGGTGCATCCCTTCGCGACCATCGCCTCCAGCGCCACTTGTGCGATGGTTCCAGCGACCGTCGCCATGGGTCCTACACCCGTGACAGACGCGGCCTCGCACATGCGCTTGACGACCGGTCCAGGGTCCTCGGGGGCGTATGGTTCCATCGTGGCGAGGAAGAACTGGTCCCTGCGGACCTGTCTCTCGATCTCCTTTCTTGCGGCCTTGATGGCGTCGACCGCCGATTCGACGAACGTGCCTTCGGCTCCGATAGTGGCTGCCGTCTCGGCGATCTCGACCTTCGCATGCACGAATGCCATCTCAGATCAGTATCTCCATCGCCCTCGGCGGGCAGGCGTCTATGCACACTCCGCACGCCACGCACTTGTCCTCGTTGAAGCTGACCTTGCCGGTCTTGAGATCCATCGTGAGCGCTTTCGTCGGGCATATCGAGACGCACATGCCACAGTGGGTGCACGCCTCGTCGTCCCTCCGCACGCCCTCCTTGATGGGCCTCACGCCGACACCGTTGGCCTTGAGATAGTCTATGCCACCTCTGATGTCATCGGCCTTCCCTGAGAGCTCGAGCACCATCTTCCCGCCCACCTCGTCTATCTCGGCCCTGAGTATGTTGACGAGCAGATGGTGCTTCGCGATCAGGTTGTGTGTTATTGGCTGGTTCGAAGCCTCCGGGCTGAAAGTAAGCACTACCTTGGTCTTCATCTAGGTCGCCTCCCTCTCGGTCCTCACATCAAGGGTCTTCAGGGGCCGGTCCTTGGGGAAGCTCTGGACGGGCTCCTGGATCGTGAACTCGCCCTTCAGTATCCAGCTCTTGAGCACCTCGGACACCTGCCTCGCTTTGTACATGCTCGACAGCGGCGATGTCGGGACCTGCTTCCCTTTGATGTCGATGTCTCCGGACCTCAGCTCCGCGTATGACACCTCTCTCAGCACAGGTCTGGACCTGGTCGGCTGGCTGTAGTCGAAGACCGCGGCGAGTATGTCATTGTTCGTGACCGCGCAGCATCTGGCCATGTCCTCGTCCAGTATCGGTATAGGGACGCCGATGCCGATGCCCAGCGACGAGCCGTACCTGGTGAATGTCAGACCCTTGAGGAACTCCGGGTTCATCTGCTTCAGGTCGCCTATGACGGCGAGAGTGCCTGCGGGCCTCTTGGGGACGCCGTTCGGCGTCCTGGGCGCACCCGGGTTGAACTGCGTGCCCTCCCACATGACGTATCCCTGTGTGCCGCCGAGGAATATCCTGGTGCCGATGCCGATGGTCCTGTAATAGGGGTCGTTCATGAGCGGAGAGAGCTCCCCCGCGCTGCTGAAGGTCGCGTTCCCGAACTCGGGGAGCAGCTTGCCCATGTATGTGTACAGCGTCTTCGCCGAGGAGTTCGTCGCGACCGCGTAGTTCTGGTATGCGTTCCTGACGTTCATCAACACGGCCTGGTTCACGGTCCTGAGGCTGACGTACGTGTCGATCTCCTTCCTCGGGTAGCAGTCCGTCCCGTATCCCGTCGCCCTGAGCCTCACGGCCTTGCCTCGGACCAGGTCCTCGATCACGTGCGCGCCGCCGTGCATCATGTTGTTGGTCTCATCCAGCGCCGTCGCGCCGATGTATCCGTCGACGGCGGCTAGTCCCGCCTGGGCGGGCACACCGTCGAGCCATATCTTCTGCATCTTGATGGGCGGGTCCGCGTGACCGAAGTTGATGTACGCGCCCGAGGAGCACATCGCGCCGAACGTGCCGGTCGTGACCACGTCGACCTCCCGGGCAGCCTTCTTGACACCATTGGTCTTCACGTACTCCTTGAACTCGCTCGCGGTCATGACGACGACGTTGCCGTCTGCGATCTTTCGCCTGATGTCGTCGTAGCTCTTGCCCTTCTTTCCCGCGTTCTTCGCCTTCGCGCTCAGATGAGTCCCTCCCTGTACGCCAGCTCCGCGTTCAGCACCGACCCTCCGGCACCGCCTCTGATCGTGTTGTGAACGAGCAGGTAGAACCTCAGCCGGTCCTTGCCGACGCGGATCCTTCCGACGGTCACGGCCATGCCCTTCGCCCTGGCCGGCTCGCCCGCGTTCGCGTCCAGCTTGGGCTGCGGCCTGTCCTGCTCTCGCCTGACGATGATGGGTTTCAGTGGCGCGGTGGGGAGACCGAGCTCCTGAGGCCTGCCCCTGAACTCCGAGAGGGTCTTTGTGATCCTGTCGGCGTCTGGCATGTCCTTGTGATGTATGAACACTGCTTCGAGGTGTCCATCCCTGGTGGCCACGCGGGCACAGCTCGCCTCTATGCTGATGGGCGCGTCGACGAACCTTCCGTTGCTGAAGCCCCCGAGGATCTTCCTGCCCTCCGAGCCCATCTTCTCCTCCTCGTTCTTGATGTGCGGGAGCACGTTGCCCAGTATGTCCAGCGAGGACACGCCTGGATATCCAGCGCCGGACAGCGCCTGATAGGTCGCGACACATATGTCCGTGAACTTGAACGCATCCACGAGCGGCTTCAGGCCCAGGGCCAGCCCAGTCACGGAGCAGTTGGCGTTCGTGACGATGTATCCCCCCTTCCTCCTGCGCTGCTTCTGTGTCTCTATGGCCGCGAGGTGGTCAGGGTTGATCTCTGGGAGAAGGATGGGTGTGTCCGGGTCCGTCCTGTGGGACGACGCGTTCGAGAAGACCGCCAACCCCTCCTCGGCGCACGCATCTTCCACGGGTCCAGCCACCTCCGAGGGGAGGCCGCTGAATACGACCTCGACGCCCTCCTTGGCCAGGGCTGCGGCGTCCGTGACGGTGATGGTCTTCGAGCCGAGGCTCGGGTTGAGCTCGATGTCCGGTAGTTTCCATACATCCGACAGTCTCTTGCCTTCGGACCTGTCCGAGGCGCAGTATGCCACTACGTCGAAGTATGGGTGTCCGTCGAGCATGTGCGAGAACCTCTGGCCGATCATGCCGCTCGAGCCGAGTATGGCTGCCCTCTTCTTGGTCATCGATGTCACGACTCCGTCTGTCTTCTTGCTGATTCCATCAAACTGATGAACTTGTCATGGTCTGCGGAGGCAGAGGCGTCCTTCAGCTCCGCCAGGGCCCGTTCCGCCGCTTCGACCATCTGCCTCGTGTGGGGATTCAGGGCCTGGATGTCGTGGTAGGTCCTCCTGCTCTCGTTGGAGACCTCCTTCGCGAGCTCAGACAGCTTCGCGAACGACGTGCCCTGTACCTCCTTCAGCTCCGAGGTCTTCTTGCCCGAGGACCCGAGGGCTGATCCGAACATCAGTGCTGTGAGGTGCGACAGCCCAAGGATGTACGCCATCATGTGGTCGTGCTCCTCAAGGTACAGCTCCGTCACCCTGGCGCCAGCCTCGCCGAACATCCTCTTCGCGCGATCTGTCGCCTCCCTGTTGCCGCAGTCGCACACGACGACGTTCAGTCCCTTCGGCGACACCGCCCTCGGCCCGAACATCGGGTGCACACTGGCGATCATGACGCCACTAGCTCCCGCCATCCTGAGAGTGCCGGATATATGTGACTTGATGCTGCAGATGTCCAGAACGAGCCCCTTCGGGTGCGCGTCGACGACCATTCTGAGCTCATCGCAGCACACGCCCAGAGGGCTTGCGACGACAATGATGTCGGATTCTCGCACTGCGGCATCGAGGACCTTCGCGTTCGAGTACCCCTGCCGCCTGCCTCTCGGGTCCCACACCTTGACCTTCGCGCCCCGGTTTGACAGGAATCTGCAGGCCCATCCGCCCATGTTGCCCAATCCGCCCACGACCAGCGCCTTGGCCCCCTCGAAAGGCAGTTGGGGGACCTCCTTCTGCACAGTGACCGCGTGCGTGATCAGGAGCTTCGCAGCCTCCTTGGCGAGCCGCTTGTCCGCCCCGAGTGAACCGGCCAGGGCGACAATCTTCCCGACGACCTTCCTCTCCCTCTCCAGGTCCCTCACCTTGAGCCCGTCCTTGCGTTTCGTGAGCCCTATCTCCCTGGCGACGTCCTCCCGCTTCGAGAGCAGCCTCACGAGCTCGCGGTCTATGCCGTCTATCTCGGACCTTAGGACGTCCAGCTCCTGTTTCGTCACAGGAACCCCCCCTGGAGCATCAGGTCGAGGATCACGGAGGCGGCGCAGTTCTCGACGACCGGGACCGCCCTGGGGACGATGCACGGGTCGTGCCTGCCCTTCACCTCCAGCTCGACTGGCACCTTCTTCACGACATCCACGCTCATCTGAGGCCTGGAGATCGATGATGTCGGCTTGAATGCCACCTTGAACTCTATCGGCATGCCGGTTGCCAGGCCTCCGAGGACCCCACCGGCGTTGTTCGTCTTTGTGACGACCTTGCCTCCTCTGATCGTGTATGGGTCATTGTGTTCGCTGCCCTTCATCGAGGCCGCAGCGAACCCGGAGCCGAACTCGACGCCTTTCACGCCGGGTATCGAGAACATCATCGCCGAGACGTCGCTCTCTATGGAGCCGAAGAATGGCTCGCCGACCCCTGCTGGCACGCCGAGGATCGTGCACTTCACGATGCCTCCCACAGAGTCCTTGTCCTCATGCGCCCTGACGATCTCATCCTTCATGCACTCGGCGGTGTCCCTGTCGGCACATCCGACGGCGTTCGCCCTCGCGACCTTCTCCGCGATGCTGAACGGGACCACCTTCTCCATGCGCACCGAGCCTATCTGGATGCTCTGGGCGAGGAAGCGTACGCCCTGCTTGTCCAGGACCTGTCTGGCTATCGCGCCTGCGATGACGAGGCCAGCCGTCATGCGTCCCGAGAACTGTCCGCCTCCCCTGTGGTCGTGGTGTCCCTTGTACTTGACCATCGCGGGGTAGTCCGCATGCCCTGGCCTCGGTACCCTCTTGAACGAATCGTAAACCGATGAATCGAAGTCCTTGTTCCTCACGAGGCCGACTATGGTGGCCCCGGTGGCCTTGCCCTCTACGATGCCTGATATGACCTCGAGCCTGTCCCTCTCGGCCCTCGGGGTCGTGTGGGCCCCCTTGCCCGGGGAACGCCTGTCCAGCTCCGCCTGGATGATCGCCTCGGATATCTTCGACCCTGCGGGGCAGCCCTCCGCCTTCGCGCCAACGCATGGTCCGTGGCTCGAGCCGAATATGCCGACCCTGTATTTGGTCCCGAACTCGTTCATCTCCTCACCTCCAGGCGACACCCCAGCTGGTGCATGTCCCTCAGGAACCCGGGATAGGAGACCTTGTACGAAGAGTCGTCCTCGATCGTGGTGCCCGAGGTCGATACCAGTCCAGCAAGGGCTGCGGCCATAAGAATCCTATGGTCGCCGTGCGTGTTCACATCCGCTCCGTGCAGCTTCACGCCGCCTGATATCTGGCAACCATCCTCTGTGGGCCTCACGTTCGCCCCCATCGCCCTCAGGAACGCCGTCGTCGTGGCTATCCTGTCGCTCTCCTTCTGGCGGAGGTTGGTGCCTCCCTTCAGGACCGTGGTTCCTTCTGCGGCGGCCCCCAGGACCGCGAGGACTGGGAACAGGTCTGGTGTGTCCCTCACATCGATCTCGAGGCCCACGAGCCTCCCGCCAGCGACCCTCACCGAGTCAG
>DUKU01000117.1:2708-4702 GCA_013329135.1 Thermoplasmata archaeon | reverse complement strand
ATCCACGCGCTCACGAACCCCGTCATACACTTCAGGATCAAGGGCCTGCCACGCGACTCCAGGGTCGAGATACGCAAGCTCAGGGCGAAGCACCTCGGCACGTTCGTCTCGGTCGAAGGCCTCGTGAGGAAAGCGACCGAGGTGAGGCCCAGGGTCACCGTGGCGGAGTTCGAGTGCGCCAGGTGCGGCCACATGATGTCAGTCGAGCAGGAGGGGATGCAGTATCACGAGCCGCTCGAGTGCTCCAAGGACGACGGAGGCTGCGGCAGGGGCCCGGGCTCGACCAAGTTCAGGCTGCTAACGGACCCGTCCACGTTCGTGGACACGCAGAAGATAGAGATACAGGAGCCTCCGGAGGGGTTGAGGGGCGGCTCGCAGCCTGAGAGGCTCACTGGATTCATCGAGGACGACCTATCGGGCAAGGTGTCTCCTGGCGACAGGGTCATTATCAACGGCATACTCAGGAGCCATCAGAAGGGCACGACCGTCAAGTCTACGCTGTTCGACATCAACATGGACGTGAACTCGGTCGAGTACGAGGAGCACGAGTACGAGGAGATCGTCATCACGCCCGAGGACGAGGTCAGGATACGCGAGTTTGCGGGGTCCGCGGACGCTCTCGAAAGGATAGTGGCCTCGATCTCGCCCACGATATTCGGCTACAGCCAAGAGAAGGAGGCGCTCGCCCTCCAGCTGTTCGGGGGCGTGCCCAAGCTCATGGATGACGGGACCAGGATCAGGGGTGACATTCACATCGCGATGATCGGGGACCCGGGCACCGCGAAGTCGCAGATACTCAGGTACATGGCCATGCTGGCCCCGAGGGGCATTTACACATCGGGCAAGTCGTCATCGGCCGCGGGGCTGACTGCCGCGGCGGTCAAGGACGAGTTCGGCGAGGGACGGTGGACCCTGGAGGCGGGCGCGCTCGTGCTCGCCGACAAGGGCCTGGCATGCATCGACGAGCTCGACAAGATGACGGACCAGGACCGCTCGAGCATCCACGAGAGCCTCGAGCAGGGCACCATATCCATCGCGAAGGCCGGTATCACCGCGACGTTGCAGTCAAGGTGCGCGGTCCTCGGCGCGGCGAACCCGAAGTACGGCCGCTTCGACGAGCACAGGAGCGTCGCGGAGCAGATCGACCTCCCGCCAGCGCTCCTGTCCAGGTTCGACGCCATATTCACGATGACCGACCGGCCGGATTCGGTACACGACCGCAACATCGCGTCGCACATACTCAAGGCGCACAGGCGTGGCGAGGTCATGCAGCACGAGTCACGCGAGAGCATACCCGCGGAGCTGGACGCCGAGGACATCATGAACGAGAGCAAGGCCCTCGTGCCCGCCATGGACCGCGACTTCCTCAGGAAGTACGTGGCGTACAGCAAGCGGACGATACCTATCATGAGCGATGAGGCGATGAAAACGCTCGAGAGCTACTATGTATCCATCCGGAAACTCGGCGAGGGGGACGAGGCCTCGGTCCCGATCACCGCGAGGCAGCTCGAGGCGCTCATACGCATGTCCGAAGCGAGCGCGCGGTCCAGACTCCACCCGGTCGTGCACGCCGAGGACTCCGACAGGGCGATCAAGATCGTGGAGTACTATCTGGGCAAGGTCGCGAGCGAGGGCGGCAAGAGGGACATAGACCTGATTGCGACAGGCACGAGCAGGAGCCAGAGGGAGCAGATATACGTGCTCAAAGGCCTCGTGCAGCAGCTGTCGGATGAGCGCAGGGGAGTGAGCATGGAGGAGCTGATCCAGAAGGCGGGCTCCGAGAACATACCCGAGGAGCGGGTCCGCGCGCTGCTGAAGAGGCTCAGCGATGCGGGAGAGGTCTACTCCCCGCAGCCGGGCTACTACAAGCTCGCGACGGAGGAGCGCATCGGATGATCAGCATCAAGGTCCACACGCAGGGGCGCGAGAGGCTTGTGGCCGCATGCGACTCCGACATCGTTGGCAAGACCTTCAGGTCGGACGGGCTCGTGCTC
>DUKU01000117.1:691-2545 GCA_013329135.1 Thermoplasmata archaeon | reverse complement strand
TGAAGCTGGCAACGGTCGCCAACCTCTCGGGCAAACGCACCGTGGACATAGCGGTCGAGAACGGGTTCGTGGACCGGGCCTGCGTTATCACGATCGGGGGCGTGCCCCACGCGCAGATGATGAGGATGATGTAGATGTTCTGTGTCGAGTGCGGAGCCGAGGGGCAGGAGCTCATCGGATCCATATGCCCGGATTGCTACGCGAAGAAGCATGTGTGGGCCAAGATCCCGGACCACGTGGACCTAGTCCTGTGCACCCACTGCTCGTCGATGGAGGTCGGTGAGGATTGGAAGGACATCGGCTCCGTCGGCGAGGGCATCGAGGCGGTGCTCAGGAGTTCGCTCGAGTTGCCAGACGGCGCGAAGCTGGTCGACCTCAAGGTCCGGTTGGAGGAGAGGGACCCCAGGAACATGCTGGCGTCAGTGGACGTCAGGCTGACCACGCACGGGCTCGAGTTCGACAGAAGCCTGAACACCATCGTGAGGATGAAGCGGGGCTCGTGCAAGGAATGTTCCAAGATGATGGGCTCGTACTACGAGGCGATGCTCCAGGTCCGCACGACCGGTCGCGAGAGGGAGGGCGAGTCTGAAGGGGAAATAGAATCGTTCGTCCGGGCCAGGACCGCCGCCCTCAGGAAGGGCAGCAGGGCCGTGTTCATCAGCAGGACCGATCGCGTCAGGGGCGGGCTCGACTTCTACTTCAGCACGGCCAAGGCCGCCAGGTCCATCGCGAGGGAGTTCCAGGAGACCAGGTGCGCGGAGTACAAGGAGTCCTCGAGCCTCTGGGGCAAGCGCGCGGGAGAGGAGCTGTCCCGCATGACATATCTGGTGAGGCTCCCGGGGTTCGGCCCAGGGGACATTGTGGAGTACGATTCCAAGGACTACCTCATACGGAGCATGTCCAAGGGTAGCGTGCACGCCGTGGACCTCAGGACGGGGGACAGCAGGCCCATCAAGATGAAGGAGGCCTCTGATTTCAGGGTCTCAAGGCCAGCGTCCGAGATAGCTCACGCGGTCGTGCTGATGGAGACGGATGTCGATGTCCAGGTCCTTGACCCGGAGAGCATGACTCCCCTGGACCTCAGGAAGCCCCAGGGGTATGTGCGGAAAGGGGAGCAGATACGCCTCGCGAAGACGAGGCTCGGCGTATACGTGCTCAGCGACAGCTGGTAGTCGTACTGGAAGCGCTGCGTTCCACGAAAAGACATTAATTCTAACTCCGCCTACCCCGGACAGAGGCGGCATTCATGGTCGACGAGAAATGTGTTCAGAACGCAGTCGTCGAGCTGCTCCGCAGGACGGTCGTCAGGCTGCCCAAGGATGTCGAGAGCGCCATCCTGAAGGCATACGCCAACGAGACGGACGAGGTCCCGAAGATGCAGCTGAAGGCGATCGTGGACAACATAGAGCTTGCCAAGAAGACCACAACACCCATGTGCCAGGACACGGGCGTGACGATATTCTACGTGAGCCTGCCAATGGATTGCGGGGTCGATGTGGAGAAGGGCATAATCGAGGGTGTCCGGAGGGCGACGAAGGAGGTCCCCCTGAGGCCGAACGCGGTCCACCCCATAACGAGGAAGAACCCGGGGGACAACGTCGGCGACAGGATGCCGTACATCAACTGGAAGGTGTGGGACAAGGACCACATCGAGATCACTGTCATGACCAAGGGGGCTGGCTCGGAGAACATGAGCCAGCTGGCCATGCTGACGCCGAGCGCCGGTGTCAAGGGCATCAAGGAGTTCGCCCTGAGCACAGTCCTGAGGGCCGGCAGCAACCCGTGCCCGCCGACCATCATAGGTATGGGCATAGGCGGGTCCGCCGACATATCCATGAAGCTGGCCAAGGAGGG
>DUKU01000117.1:0-622 GCA_013329135.1 Thermoplasmata archaeon | reverse complement strand
ATCGACCAGAGGAACAAGGACCCCGAGATCGCGAAGCTCGAGACAGAGCTGCTCGAGGCCATGAACATGCTCGGCATCGGCCCGATGGGCCTCGGGGGCAAGACGACCATGCTCGGGCTGAACATAGAGTACGCATACTGCCACACGGCGAGCCTGCCTGTCGCCATCAACGTTCAGTGTTGGGCGGGCAGGAGAGGCACAGTGCGGGTTCACAAGGACGGGAAACTCGAGTTCCCGACACATGAGGGGTGATGACGATGGCCAAGAGGTTGAAGACACCGTTGTCGGAGTCGGATGCGAGATCGCTCAAGGCCGGGGAGACGGTCTATATTGATGGCATCGTCTACACCGGCAGGGACGAGGTTCACATACACGCGCTCGAGTACGCGGAGAAGGGGAAGACGGTCCCTGTCGACTTCAAGGGCTCCGCCCTGTTCCACTGCGGCCCCATCATGAGGAAGGTCGGGGAGAAGTGGGAGGTCGTCGCGGCCGGGCCGACCACGTCCTCGAGGATGAACTCGCTCGAGCCGCAGTTCATTGAGAAGTTCAGGCCTGGCGCGATCATAGGCAAGGGCGGGATGTCCCAGCCCACAGTGGACGCGATGAAGAAGTTCGGGTGCGT
>DUKU01000109.1 GCA_013329135.1 Thermoplasmata archaeon | reverse complement strand
CCCAGAGGGGACGGTCCTCACAGGCGTGTATACTGAACTCCGTGAAGGCGGCAGGACCTTCGGTCGGCAGACCGGGAGTTACCCGATATTGGTGGGCCTGCCGTACCCGTTCGACATCGGGAAGAGGATCGATGTGGCGGTCACGATACGCGGACCCAGAAGCGTCGGGGGCGTCGTGCATCCGACGGATGCGAACACCGCGACCCTGTCCATGCTCGGCGCAATACCTGGCATAGGCAAGAAGAGGGCGATGGCCATTGTCCGCAGGAGACCGTTCAGGAGCGCGGACGAGCTATGGCAGCTGTTCGACGAGCCTATCGCGCTCGGGTCGGCGAAGCGCCACCTATCCATAGGGAACGTAACTAGACAGTAACAGTCACTTTATTGTAATGAGCACCTGATTCGAGTCGAGGAGGAACGGAGCTGTGGACGTCAGACTCGCCGCGAAGTACCCCTTCCTGAAGGAAGCGTCGAACTACCTCAGGGACTCAGGGGTCACCCTCGACACCCTCACGAAGAGCGTCGCGTACCAGCGCGCGCGCTTCATGGGCAAGGAGAGGGTCATGGAAGCGGTCGAGAGCGGTATCGTCGACGACCACCCAACAGCCTCCGAAGTTGATGCCAACAACGAGCTCCTCAGCTATCCCGTGGCGAGGATGATCGTGTCCGCCGTGGCCGACCCGATGCTGGTGAACAGGTACGCCATCGCCGAGGCGAAGAAGGCCGACGAGCGGCTGAGGAGCGAGGACCTGCAATTCATCAAAGGAGTGGCAGAGGAACTCGGCCTCGACGTCGTCGTGGAGGACGGGGCCATCTCGGTCGATTTCACAGCGTTCCTGCGCTTCTCCGCGACGATGAGGAGCAAGGACTGGAAACTTGTGAACCAGCAGGTCGTAGCGGGCAGGGTGCTCGTGACAAAGCATCGCCTCGTGAGGCTCATACAACAGATGCTCACGGACAGGATCACTTCTGAGCTCCCTCTGCCGGTCAACGACGACATCATGCAGGCATTCTCCGCCGACATCGCTGAGATCGGTGGGATCATGGCCGAGAAGAGGGCGGAATTCAAGGCCAGGAGCATGGGAAGGGTGTCCATCATCAGGTTCCCGCCGTGCATGAAGAAGATGCTGAAGATGATCCAGGGAGGGGAGAACCTGCCTCACTCCGGAAGGTTCGCGCTCGTGTCGTTCCTGCACAAGCTGGGTATGAACTCGGACGAGGTGTTGGAGACATTCTCCTCCGCCCCGGACTTCGACGAGAGCAAGTCGCGATACCAGATCCAACACATCACGGGGGAGATATCCGGGACGGAGTACACTCCGCCCGAATGCTCGACCATGAAGAGCTACGGGATATGCTTCGACCCAGACTCCCTCTGCAAGAGGGAGTGGATGACCCACCCGCTCACATACTACAAGGCCAAGGGCAAACGGTTCAAGAAGCCCTCAGGGAAGTGACTTCCATATCATGTGCGCCCGCTGAATCGCAGTCGCGTTGCCAGCGAGCCCGAAGTATATCATCATCCAGCCGATGAGCGTGAAACCGAACAGGTCGGAGGCGATGCCGACGTCCGCCATGGTCAGCGCATACTGAATGATCGGCACGAGTATCAGAAGCGCCAGCCTGTCGGCGCGCCCGAGTATGCCCCTGTACTCACGCCTCAGGCCGAGCGCCTGCGCCTGAGTCCCCATGTAGCTGGCCAGCATCACGCCGATGACGGCGAACAAGCCTGTGAACACGGAGCAGTACGGGCTCAGCGCGATGCCCGCGAGCATGAACACATCAGCGTACCTGTCGATGACATGGTCGACGAAATCGCCCCGCTTCGACTCCTTCGCCGCGAGCCTGGCGACCTTGCCGTCGAGCGCGTCCAGGAGGCCGTTCATGGAGACCATCGCGGCCGCGAGCAGCAGGAAGTGCTCGGGCTCGAGCGTGAAGAAGAGGCCTGCAAGTAACGCGAACCCGAGAGACGCGATGGACAGGTGGTTCGGGTTGATCTTCGCGAGCCGCTTGGCCGCTGGGGAGAGTATCTTGTCCGCCTCGCCCCTGTAGCTTTCTAGAACCAGTCCAGAACCTCCCTGCTCCAGTCAACATTGCCAACTGGATATTTCTCGGTTTCTCCAGCGATTATCTCCTCGATCGCGGCGGCGACCTCGGCCGGACTCTTCTTGGTCGTATCCACCTCGCAGACATCGGATGTGGTCTCGACCGCTTCGATGAGGATGACGTCGACCGCCTCGGCCTCGACATTCTCGCGGACCTTCTCCTCCGGCCAGCCCTTCGCCGAGAGGCGCTCGTTCAGGACCTTTGGAGAGCAACGGAGCACTATGACGACATCCACGCCCAGTAGATGTGAGAAATGTCCTTCGAGAAGCACGTCGCCCTCGATCTTCGACACGGCCTTCCCGAGCCTCCTCACATCGACCTCCTTGGTCTTCCTGCGTTCGTCGAACCCGACCACCGCATTGCATTCGTCCACGATGTCGTTGACATGCACGACCTTGATCGAACGGACCAGCTCCGACGATGAGGTCTTGCCTACGCCTGGAGTACCTGTAACGGCGACCTTCATGTCAACCATCCATACGAGCATGCGGAGATATCAAGGCTCACACGACCCGCGCGCCCAGCAACTTCGCGAACGCGAGAGCCATGGCGTTGCGTCGGAGCCTCTTGTCGACCGTGCGCCTGATGCCCACGAGCGCGCGCGCGTCAACGGGGAACTCGATCCCGCAGTCGAT
>DUKU01000106.1 GCA_013329135.1 Thermoplasmata archaeon | reverse complement strand
GTCGAAGTGTTCGAGCCTGTCCTGTCGCACATCGAGGTAGTGCTATCGCGCGTGTGCGACCCGTGGACCACGCTCCTGAGGACGTCGCTGGCGGACGGCGATGAATGGGCGACTCTGATGGAGATGGGCCAAGAGCCCAGTGAAGATGCGGACACGGAGTCGGCTTCTCAGAATCTGGGCATGTGCGAGGGCGCCACAGTCATGGTCACGCTGGTCCTATGTCCAGCCCTTCTTTCTCAAAGCCTCTCTGTCTGAGCTCGTGACCTTGATCTTGGACCTCGCGTACTTCTCTCCTCTGGCCATCTCCTTGAACTGGATGACCATCATCGCCACGACGAGGGCGACCGCGGTGTAGAGGAACAGGCTGTTGTCCTCCCTCGTGTGGAGGAATATGAGCGCGAAGGCGACTGCGGTAAGGATGTAGACCATGTATGTCAGAATCGAACGCGGGACCTCGATCACGCGGACGTCGTCATTGCATCTGGCGCATCTGTCTCGCATGGAGTACCAAGGCTTCACCCTCAGCTCCTTGCACTTCGGACAGTAGAGGAACTTCACGTCCAAGGGGATTGTCGGAGACGTATATATCGTAATCTGGGGCCGTCAGCGAAAGATTCTCAAGCTGGAGTCCGATATTGCATGCATGGCCGAGCCCGGGCGCGGGAATGGAGACTCCTACACGGATGACGAACTGCGGTTCCTCTCAGGCCTGAGGAAGGCACAAGGCCGCACGTGTAGGACCTGTAGATGGCTCAGCATGCGCGGCCAGCAGAGGGGCTGCTTCCCCGAGGGGAAGTATAGGAAGTTCCTCTCGACTACTGAATATGAGTCTGGCTGCGAGAAGTTCGAGCCAAGAGCCCGATAGAGCCTCTGATCGAGGTCCGGGACGTCTTACTCTGCGCAAACAAGGCGCAGTTGGGGATCCGTCCCGGTGTGCCAAGTCTCATATGTCTTGTCCTGCATTCGGGGGAAGAGGGTATGGTCATGGTGAAATGCGGGGCGTGTGGGGCTTTGAGCGTCTCTGGTGCCGAGAAGTGTGGCCACTGTGGTGCCTTCCTTGCCAAAGATGCGCCGCAGTCGCAGAGCGCTGCTAGATCCAGCGACCCTTGGATGCCGGAGATCACGGCACCGGGCGCTCTCTGGACGCCAACTTCTATCAGCCCCGATGTGTTTCAGCCATCTGGGACGGTCCATCCGGACAAATCACTCTTTTCGATGGCAGTTAACATACGCAGAATCTTCATCGTACTGCTGACATTCCTGATACTCTGGGTTATCAGTCTGTCCGCATTCCTATACATGAGCGTCTCAGACGACCCAGATAGTCGTTTCGTGATATCGGCGATTCTTGTTGCTGTGGTCGCCGCTCTCGCGGGCGTATGGTATTCCATCGATTCGAAACGCCTGAGCGGGTGATGTCCCCATCGCACGGTTTCCAGGTACTGCTAGGTGTCGCAGTAAACCTCACCCTGAGGAGGGATTGGATACACCTCCATGGATCGGAGGTCACGCATGGACACTGATTGGCGCCGCGGGGTCTTTCCTCGACGAGGCCGCGGACCATCTTCCATTCGCGCAGTCACGAGTTGTTGTATCTGTTCAGAGTCTCCAAGGCTCCGAGCGTAAGCCATTGGTCTCTTTCCATATGAGGTCGGTTAGATTCGGTCCATAACCCGTCCCGGTACCTCTGTGCTATGAGCCATTTGATGGGCTTGTCCATCCTCGGATCGTCCGGCCCTTTGCCCATCTTCGTGAGTATCTCCAGCGCGGCCAGACCGCTGCACCTGTTGCTCGGGTACTTGAGGGTCGTCCAGTTCTTTCGACCCTCGTAGAAGTTCGAGTGAGGGCTCTTCTGGAAGAACCTGCTCAACAGGAAGTCCGCCCCCCTCTGAACGCATCTGCTCTCTCCGGTACGCGGGCAGGTCTCCGAGCCCCCAGAGTACCATCATGGTCGTCCAGTGGCAGCTTGGAACATCAAAGACCGTACTGGGGTCGTATCGATCCCTCTCGTCGGTCCCCATCAGTCGAATGAACTCATCCATTTTGAGGTGTCTGTATTCCTCCAGGTATCTGACATCCTGAAGGTATGGCATGTTCCAGCCACCATCCATCCTCTGGATCGACATCAGCCGGTCGGCCACTCTCTTCACCCGGATATCGTGCTCCATGAAGAACCCGAACAGGATGTAGAGCGCATGCCCATCGTAGTGTGGTTGAGGAAGGCCATGCGTCATGGGTCCCCTGAGATGCCCCTCCTCAGTTTGCCCCTCCAGTAGTCTCTCGAGCGCTCTCCTCACACCTCCGTCGTCGGGCCCCGTGACGAAGTGGAGCAGTCCGAGGAGATTCCTGTAGACTGTCGCCTGTATCTGGTCCGTGGACCCCCGTGGCTCGGTCCCATCCCGGTGCCTCACGCCATTTTGAGCGGGCCAGGTGCCATCCTCCTTCATGGTGCGGAGCAGCTTCATCCTGGCGGGGTAGCGCTCGCAGTCTGTGAGTGTGCGTTGCACGATGGAGTCCTCCCTGCCCTTACCCTGGATGTCAGTCAGGAGCCAGTACCTGACGGATGGAGAGGAACTCTGCAGGAGTCTCCTGCACGATTCGTCGATGATCCTGCTGATATCTGAGGTAGACATCTTCGACCTGGGATTGCGTACCCTGAATGTATCTGTTTCGGGGGGACGCAGGGTCATCCCGGCCTGGTCCATCATCTGGTCCGAACGTCCCACCCTCAGTCATGTCTCATTGGATCCCTGCTCGTTTCTTAGGGGTTTCCTCGGTAACCTATATTCTCTCGTGTTTCAATCGCATCGCCGGGAGTTCGATGATCGGCTTCGGACCATCAACAGGGAAATTCGTGCAAGTATGCGAATCCTCTGAGATGAGGTTCGCTACGAAAACCAAGTCCCTCCCACCCGTGGTCGGCGCACTCGCGTTCGCGGTTGGGTTTATAGGCATTCTCTCTGGAATGACCTTGATGCACTTGGATGAAGAGCCCCTCGGCACAATCATATTGACCTCGACGGTCGCATTCATCGTGCTTCTGGCCGTCTGGACAATCAGGTCCGCGAAGTAGAGCCATGAAGGGGAGCCGCTCACGGTCCGACCGTCGTGGCTCCCGTCGTGTCGAATGCCCTTGCCTGTGGTGGCCGTGAGGTGCAGGGGCGCGGATTCGAACCTCGGAACCACTTCTGGACAATGTTCTAAGGCTGCGAAGATATGGTGCGCGCAGCGACATAATGACCGCGTTCATTCACCTCCAGCCTTCGACGGCAACGATGCTCCCCCCGTCTCTTCAGCGAGAAGCCCGCACCTGCCGACGAATGGCTCGCGCACACGCCACAGTCGTGCCTGGATAGGTCCCTCCCCACGCGCACGACATGTAGCTTCTTCCCTGCGGCGAGGCTTATCTGGACGTACCCCGTGCGACCCTCTTGACTTTGCCCACCAACAGGGGGGTCGTCAGTCCAAGCAGGACCCCGCCGATACAGATTCCGAACCCTTGGTCGATGTAGCTCTGGTACTCGTCGGCCATGTTGTTCACATACTCGACGGATCCGTCTTCAGGACCCAGCGTATCGAGCAGAAGCCTGCCCATCACGAGGACCGCGAGCCCAAGGCAGGAGGTCGCAACCGCGGCAGCGAGCAGCAACCGCTGGTTGCGGCTCATCCCCCATCGACGTGTGATTCGTCGGCCGATGAGAGCGGCGGCCAGTACGAACACGGCGACCCCGAGGTAGAATCCCCCATCGATGCGGAGCTGGAGCGTAAGCAGACTGTATGCCATCATGACCACCAGGAGGAGCAGCGGCGCGATGAAAGTCTTGAGGTCCCGTCTGGACACGATTATCCTGTGTCCGTCCAATGCTAGCCTGTACTCGGTGTCAGTCCGAGAATCTGGCGTGGTTTCATACCCGTCCTCGCTCCACGTGGCATTGCATGCAGGACAAGTGGTTGTGCCATGCTCCACTGTCATGTCACATTGGTGACACTTCATCGACCCACCACCTACGGCATTCCCTCTGGGTCACTTAAATGCTTGTCTGGGATGCCGTCCAGATCTTGGGATGGTGCAGGGGCGCGGATTCGAACCGCGGAACCACTTCTGGACAAGGTCCTAAGCCTTGCGCCGTTGGCCGGACTTGGCTACCCCTGCCTGGTGCCCTGTGCGTGACGCATCATTAGCTCCGTATAAGAATGGTTCTGTTGATGGCATGCCATGACAGGGCCAAGAATGAATCGCAGACTGGAGGTCAACGTGCTCGGTCGGCTCTCGGGCGCCTGCCGGCTGCCATATCTCCCAGAACCCCTCTCATGATCTCCGTTGCGAGTTCCGGCTTCGCTGGGAACGCCCGCACCTTGATACGGACGGCGACTACATCCTCCCCATCGCTAAGCCTCAGCTCTTCATGGTACGCCCTCTGCTTGTCCAGCCTTATGAAGACCTGGCACGCATCGTCGGTCCTCATCGCGAGCGTGGTCCCGACATTAGCCAAGTCCTCGTCTGTCATCCGCTCAAGGACGCCCATGATCAAGTCCTCATCCTTCAAGGTCGATTCGAGGACCTCGATGGCGTTGCCGAAGTGCCCCTCGGTCCTTGACCTCTCGATGGGCGCATCCCCGACTACCGTCCTGAGCGCCTGCTCCACCTTGGCTATGTCCTCGGTAGCGTGGCATATCGTCCTGGCGTGCAGAGATGAGAGCCTGCGGGTCACTCTGACTCAATCGACCAACTGATATGTAAAACCGCCCGTGCCCGGACCCCTGCGCCATGCCAGGTCATGTCATCACAGGCACCGTACCTGTAGGTGGG
>DUKU01000114.1:6555-9422 GCA_013329135.1 Thermoplasmata archaeon | reverse complement strand
TGGTCCCAGTCCGGGTCCACATGTTCGTCACCATCCATCGCAATGAACGTCGCATCATATGCAGAGTCTGACGCCACGGCGTAACAGTGCTTGAATTCGAACTCCACGATCATCCCTGGCGAGACCGCGTCCATGACCAACGAATCATCTGCGGAAGCGTCCCCGTACGAGGAGAGCACCGTGACGGACCCACCCTCGAAGTCGACGACTCGCACGGTGAACGTCACCGTCTCTCCCGGGAGGACCTCGCCCACATCCGGAGAACCAGTGACGGACACGATGGAAGGCAAATCGTTCGAAACCAGGACACTAACGAGCGCGTTGTCGCTCACGTTGTTCCCGAAGTCGTCCACAGCGTATGCCCTAAGGTCATAGGCACCGTCCGCGGAGTAGACATGCGTCGCCGAGTACGCCTCATCGGAGGTCGATAGCGACCACGCTCCTGTGTCACCCCAGTCATACCAGACCATGACGACGGACTCGGCGGGATGAGTCAGGGACACCGGCTCGACCGTGAAGAGCTCGTCGACCTCTGCCGAGTATGAATCGGCCAGGGCGATGGTCGGCGGCTCGATGGCATAGGTCACGACGCTCACAGAATCAAGCCATCCCGTGTCTTCGCCGCTGCTCGTGCTGCCGTCTTTGAGATAAAGCCATGTGAGCGTGTGCGCGCCGCTCCCAAGCTGGAGCGTCGCAGTCGCCCAGCCCGAATCGCCGCTCAGAGAATCCGTAAGCACATCATCGACGAGGAACTCCAGGACATCCCGACCGCTCTGAGACGAAACGCTCCAATCGAACGATACATCTGCAGGACCTTCGACCTGCGTCTCGAGCCGGCTGGACGCCCCGTCCGAAACGTCTCCGGTCTGCATCGAATCACCATCGCCCGAAGAGTGATGGTCAACAGCGACCCATGCCGCCTGACCAGAGCTGGACCAATCAAGGGATGCCGATTCGAGGGCAACGTCCGTGGCGATTGGCGCGTAGTAGTCCAAGTAGGCGCTGGCGACTGCGGGGGTGGCCACCGGGACATCGGACGACTGGCCTGAGGCCTGCGTCGCCCGCCCCGGCTCGAAAGACGATTCGTAGGCCTCGACCTTGAAAGACGATATGACTCCGTCGTACCTCGCAGCTCCGACCGAGAGGTACATGCCTCCTTCAGACCAGAACGTCTCCGCGAACTCGGTCATGTCGAGACACATGAACGTGGGGAACAACACCCTCGTGTTGAAACTGCCAACGTAATAGGGGGTCTTCGCATCCTCAAGAGTGGTGTCCGTTCCGACGCCCACCGATATTGATGCGCCCCTGGCAGGCGCCGTGTCGAAATGCCACACGCCCAAGAGAGAAGGCTGATAGTCAGAGATGTCGACGGCAAAGTTGAGATAGAGCAACCCCAGGGAGCCCAGTTCCTTGAGCGCAGAGTAGGTGAGCCAGTAGTACCCCGAATCCCCCCAGGCTGCCCCCCATGAGTTGACGACTCGGAACGCCCCTACATCGGAGTCGTCCGTCAACGAATCGTCGTAGCCCACGATGGTCTGAGCATGGTTGAGGTTCGTCGAGGAGTACTCCAGTGAGGAAATGATGTAGTTCCCATCGCTGAACCCGCTGGAGTACTCAGATGCGTCCATCGCGAAAGCGACGGGAGTACCCGCGGTGACCAACGCCTTTATCGCGTCGATCGTGGTCGATGCGCTGTACTCCAGGTAACCCACTTCATAAGCCCTATGCAGGGGAGCCTCCCGGAAGGCCTCCGGCGAGCCCCAGCTCGAGAAATCATCGTCGTCGTAGGGCATCGTCGCCATCGTGGCCACGCCCCAATCCCTGATGACCATCATGTTCGTGTCGATCCACGACCCTTGGTCTGCGCCGTCGTTGACCATGTTGTACGTCCATGCTGGGGACAACAGCTGCTCGGGATCGCCCGAGCTGGCTGCAGTCCAGCCGTTGTCGACAGCCTCGAGATAGCCATAGGAGTAGTATGTGCCCGCCCAAGCAGAACACGAACCCTGCGAAGCCTGATTTCCGACCGTCGGGAACTCAGGGTTTGTAGACAGATCGAAAACGGAAGGAGTAACCTCTGGAAGGGAGTCGACCTCGAACATGACCATCTCCCCCGCGAGCTGCTGCCACTCAGCATCGGTGTGCGGGGTCAGCCCTGTGCCGAACCCGTCGATCACCACTGGCTCGTTGACCGCTCCGTTGGCCCTGACCCCGAACCGGGCCTTCATAGCCTCGACGTCGTCCTCAGTCATCAAATGGGAAACGAGCGAAAGGGTTGACAGAGGGTAGTCAACGGCCTCGGATTCCGTAGAATCGATAATCGAAACCACATTGGCGCTGGCGACGTAGGATGACATCAGGCCAGTGATAATCAACAGGATTGATACGAATAAGAGTCCCCCCCTAGCTGCAGTCAAGGTTTCACCAGCTCTCTGCGCGGTGATTACTGGCGCAGTCAGATATCTAGTTTGCGCACGAGCGGTGGGCACACGAGGAGGTCCGACGGGTGCCCCGACTACTTCCGAGGGTGCCGCGAAGATAAACGTATTTATCGAAGAAGCCGTTTCCTCGCCAAGGAGCAGGTGTAATCTAGTCTGGTTAGGATTTTGGCCTTCCAACTCATCCAACTTGGAAAACAAAATTGGAGAGGGACGAAAGCCAACGGCCCGGGTTCGAATCCCGGCACCTGCACTTCCGGCCCTTATGGGTTTGATGCCTGGTCATCCGCGCATTCGTGCGCATCAAGACCCGATACCTCACTCATTCTCTCCGTATGCAGGATGATAGCGCGCGAGGGCCACAGTTTCGTCGAACTGTTTGGCCTCCGCCAGCGCCAACTGCGGCACGAAGCAGTGCGGGTGGAA
>DUKU01000114.1:4732-6274 GCA_013329135.1 Thermoplasmata archaeon | reverse complement strand
GTGCAGGCTCTGGTCGATCTCTTTCAGATCATCCAGGAGTTCGACGATGTCGTTGACATCTTGCCCGAGACCTGTCATCTCGTTCGCGAGATCCTCAAGGTCCCTGAGCGTGTGCGTCCTGACCCAGTCTATCGCTTGGACATTCCGAACCGCTGCCTGTGCCGCATTCCCGCGTCTCATTGCATCCCATCCTAAGGCGTTTGTCTGACATTTCGTCAGCTGAATCCCTGTATAATGCTTCGATGTATTTAATCCTTGTTCAAATGTCGCTTCCACAATGAGGATTCGTCTGACTGCAAGATCTCGATAATAGAAGAAATCTCTTAGAGATTTCTACACCTGGATTGAATCACACACCCGTTTCATGAATCGTGGTGGAGGGCGGCCATGTCGGACGGCATTTTGGCAGCAATTCCGGGCGTCCGATGCTATCCGCCTGAGCACGCACAAACGCTTTTAACGAAACAAATCATTAAGTCATCATTAGCCAGAGGGTGGATGCCCATTGGGTCTCTTCGACTCGTTCCTCAGCAAAGAGAAGAAGGTCTTAGCGAAGGCCAGCAAGAACCTTGAGAGAGCCGACGCGCTCGAGAAGAGTGGGTCGAAACAGGAAGCGGCCTCCCTCCTTGAACAGACGGGGACCATGCTCAAGGAGAACATGATGTACATAGAGAAGATGCACAGCGAGTTCTCAAGCACCTTCGCGAAGCTGGGCGCCAGATATCTCTCATTCGACAAGGCGCAGACGGCACTCGACGCCGCACATGTCTCGATGCAACTCAATCCGAACAACTCCGACGCGATGGGAATCGCCGGTAGGGCCTCGCTCCGTCTGGGGAAGAACGACGACGCAATCACCTGGCTCAAGAAGGCGGTCGCCGTGGCGCCCAAGTCAGCCGAACTCTGGTCCATGCTCGGGGAGACCCAGGAGATGTTGGGCAGCATCGACGCCGCCGTCGAGAGTCACAAGAAAGTCATCGAGATCCAGCCGGACAGCATACGTCACTATGACAGGATACTCGCGCACACGCCCCAGGACGTGTCCATAATCAAGAAGAAGGCACAGGCGCTCGCGCGGCTTCGCAGATACGACGACGCGGCCAGAACATACAAGGCCGGCATCAACATCGACTCAGAGGACAAGGAGCTATGGATCGGTCAGGCGGCCATGCTCAACTACGCGGGCAAGGGGGAGGAAGCGATAGACGCCCTCGAGAGGGCGCTGAGACTCTCGCCCGACGACGCGTTCATCTACGACAACCTCGGAAGGATACAACACAAAATCGGCAAGCGCGAGGACGCGCTCAAGAGCTTCTCGAAGGCGGCTAGGCTGGACAACGGGAACAAGGTCGTCTGGAACGAATTGGGAGTCGTCCAGGAGGAGCTCAAAATGCTCGACGAGGCCGTGAAATCGTTCGACAACGCCCTCGCGCTCGACCCGAAGGACATCAACGTCCTGAACAACAAGAAGAAGACCCTGTTGAAGTCGGGAAGGATGGCGGAGGTCATAGAGACCTGCGACAGGATAGTCCTGCTCAACCC
>DUKU01000114.1:0-4458 GCA_013329135.1 Thermoplasmata archaeon | reverse complement strand
GCTGGGAAGGAACTCCGACGTCGTGGCATGGTGCAACAAGATCTTGGCCGCGGACCCCGGGGACCTCGACGCAATGCACGACAAAGGCGTCGCGCAGACAGCCATCGGGAAGGTCCAGGACGCGGTGAAGACCTTCGAGAAGGCCCTCAAGGCCAAGCCGAACACGCTGGACCTGCTCGTGGGGCTCAAGGATGCCTACAAACTGCTCGGCAAAGAGGACGATGTCGTCCACACGTGCGATAGGATTATCTCGGTGGACAGGGACAACAGAGCAGCTTACCTGGACAAAGCCATGTCCCTCGACCGGAAGAACAAGTACGACGATGCGCTCGCGACCTACATGCTACCGCTGAAGCACGACCCGAAGAACGCGGGCATATACACCAGCGCCGCGACCATGCTCATGAGGGCGGGAAAGCACCGGGAGGCCATGGACTACGCCAAGCAGGGCATAGCGATAGACCCTGACAACATACCCCTCTGGAAGGTCCGGGGCGAATCCGCATTCTCCTCGAAGGACTACGACTCCGCGATCGACGCGTTCAAGAAATGCGCAGAGCTGGAGCCCAGTGACAAGACGTCCTTCAAGCGACTGGGGCAGTCGTTCGTCGAGCTCAAACGATACGAGCAGGCACTCGACGCCTACGATCATGCGCTGAAGCTGGACCCCAGGGACGCGGACGTATGGTTCCTGAAGGCCCTCACCCTCGAATGGCTGGAGAGACTTGAGGACGCGCTCGAAGCGACGAAGGAGGCCATACACTCGAACAAGGGCATGCCGGAGTTCCGCATGAAGGAAGGGCTCCTACTGGGCAAGCTGGGCAGGACCGAGGAGGCCCTCGACTCGTTCAATTCCGCACTCAAGATCTCCCCGAGGAACATGATGATCCTGAAGTCCAAGAACGATGTCCTGAAGACGCTGAAGAGGTACGAAGAGGTCGTGGTCACAAGCAACGAGATACTCGCGATCGACAGGAAGGACCGGGACACGCTCGTGGACAAGGGGAGTGCGTCGCTGTTCCTCAAGAAGCCCAACGACGCGCTCGCAAGCTTCAACAAGGCCCTCGAAGCAGACGGGGACGACCTCGACGTGCTTGAGCTGAAGAAGAACGCGCTCAAGGAACTCGATGACCAAGAAGGCGTGGTCTCCGTCTGTGATCACATACTGCAACTCAGTCCGAAGAACAAGTATGCGCTCGCAGATTGCGCCGGCGCCCTGGAGAGACTTGGCCGAGGAGAGGATGCACTGGACTACTACGAGCGCGCGCTCGCGCTGGACCCCAAGGATGTCTTCCTTTGGAACAAGAAGGGGCAGGTGCTGCTCGGCCTGGACAACCCGGCACAGGCGGCTGAGGCGTTCGACCAGGGCATCAAGATGGACCCAAACCAGCCGTTCGTGCTCAACAACAGGGGCAAAGCCTACCTCGAGCTGCGGAGGTTCGACGAGGCACTGACCGACTTCAAGAAGGCACTCGCGATCCTGCCCACCGTGGCAGAGTTCCACACGAACCAAGGCAGAGCGCTCGCGAGCATGGGCAAGTTCGACGATAGCCTCGAAGCGTTCAACGAGGCTCGACGGATGGCCCCCAAGGACCACTCGGCCCTGAAGTACATGGGCATGGCGCTACTGAAGCTCAATAGGGTCCCGGACGCGCTTGGGTGCTTCGACGAGGCGCTCAGGCTCGGCTCGAATGACAGGGACGTGTGGACGGGCAGGGCGAAAGCCGCCGAGGCCATGGGCAACAAGGACGAGGCCGTGAAGTCATACGTCACCGCCCTTGGCATAGACGACGAGGACAAGGCCGCGTGGTACAGGCTCGGCCTGCTGCACCTGGAGATGGGCAGACACTCCGAGGCGGACGACTGCTTCGAGAAGGCCATCGACCTTGACGGCACCAACCCCGCCATATGGATGAGCAAGGGGCTGGCTCTCGAGAAGCAGGAGCTGCTGGACGATGCGATAGGCGCATACGACCGCGCGATCGCGCTCAACTCCAACGACAAGGAGGCCTGGAAGAGGAAGGGCCAGGTCCTGATGGCGTTGAACAGGCCCGAACAGGCCATGAGGGCGTTCGAGCACTCCCTGAGCATCGACCCGTACTTCGAGGAGGCGCTCGACGGGAGGAAGAAGGCCGAGGAGGAGATCCGCAGGACCAAGATCGAGGACTACTGCCGGTCCATCCTAGAGTTCGAATACACGCACGGCAGGCCTGTGACGAAGGAGGAGGCGTTCAGGGTCTGCGGCGTGCCTTACGCGTTCCTGGGAGAGGTCCTGGACTATCTCAGCGGCAAGCAGGATGTGAGCCTCTCCGGCATGGGCAAGGAGGACTTCGAGAAGTACGAACGTATCTCGAGGGAGATCCTGGTGAACACCATGGACAAGCGCGACCTCGGCGACTACGGCCTCAGGCTGTGCGACATCACGGTGAACTTCCCTGACCTCAAGGTCTCCAGCTCGAAGAGGATCATGGGATACATGCAGGCGGTCGAGGAACACGAATTCAGCACGCACGTGACCGACCCACAGGTGGACGCGCACCTCAGGCAGGCGATGGACCTCCCGAACGACCAGAAGAGCGTCCTCGGCCTCATAAGGAACCTCGGGGTGGGCGTGTACCAGGCCAGGCAGCTCGTGACCATACTCCAGACTTTCAAGGACGCCGGGTTCGAGACCCCGTCCATCAAGATCAAGTCCATCGTCAGCGACGGTTACGGCGAGTACGTGGCCTTCGACGAGCGCGCGGCGAAGGCCCCAGCGCACAGATACGCTGGGGAAGAGCCAGAGCCCGCACACCGACAGAGAAGGACCGACACCAGGACTCAGGAGTACGAGGAGAGGTTCGAGCAGCCGCACAGAAGCAGGCGGAAGGAGTCCAGGGAGGAAGATGAACAGGAGGATGCGCCCCCCGCTCCAAAGAAGGCAAAGCCGAAGACATCGAAGAAGGAGCAGCCCGCGGAGGATGTGCCTTCGGACCTCGTGGGCAGGAGATGCCTGTTCCACGGAGGCATCGCGGTCGCCAGATGCAGCAAATGCAAGGCAGTCCTGTGCCGCGAGTGTGTGAGGAGTTCGGACAGGTGCCCCAGGTGCAACGCGCTCCTCAGCGGCGAGGATGACGTGCCTGAGAAGCCCTCTAGGAAGCCCAGGAGGGATGAGGAGCCTGACGAAGAGGAAGGGCAGGAAGAGGTCGAGGAGCAGGAGGACGAGGAGTCCGAGGAGCCGAAGAAGCGCCCGCGGAAGAAGGACGAGCCCAAGGGACCGGACTTCAACAGACTGTGACCAGGCAGGCCGAAGAGGAGGTGGAGAGAATGGGAAGGATCTCCAGAGGGTGGAAGCTGACCAAGCTGAGCCTCAGAGTCATCAGGAAGGACAAGGAGATACTGCTCCTGCCGGTCCTGTCGGCGGCGTTCACCCTGCTCGTGCTGGCGTCGTTCGTGCTCGGCATCTTCTTCTCAGTCGGTTTCGAACAGGTCTTCGAAGGCGCATCGGCCGTGACAGGCCTTGCGTTGCTGTTCGCGTTCTACTTCATCAGCTACTTCATATCGATATTCTTCAACGCGGCCATAGTCGGCTGCGCCACCATACGCCTGAACGGCGGTGACCCCAAGGTCAAGGATGGTCTCAGGATAGCGATGGACAACGTGGGCAGGATACTCGTGTGGGCCATCCTGGCAGCCACTGTCGGCATGATCATCAAGGCGATCCAGCAGAGGGTCGGCTTCATAGGGAGGCTCGTGATGGGCGCCCTGGGTGTGGCGTGGACGCTCGTGACATACTTCGTCGTGCCTGTCCTGATCTACGAGAAGCTGGGGCCGTGGGGCGCAGTGAAGAGGAGCGCGTCCATGTTCAAGGGGACGTGGGGCGAGACCATCGTTGGCAGCCTCGGGCTGGGGATAATATTCTTCCTCGCCGGACTCGCTGGCCTGCCGATCGTGATCCTCGGGGCAGTGCTCGGAGGCTTCGTGGGGGCGATTATCGGGCTCCTCGTGGCCATCGTCTACTGGATGATACTAGCGGTCGTGAAGACCGCTGCCGAGGGGGTCCTCGTCGCAGCGCTGTACAGATACGCCATAACGGGCCAGGTGTCCGAGGGGCTCGAAGGGGTCAGGTTCGCGAACCCGTGGTCCCACTGATCACCCGTGCAACTTCTTGGTCAGCGCGGCAACGCGCTTGCCGTACCTGACACAGACCTTCTCGACGCGGTCGTCCGGCTTCTCGATGGAGACAGGGCCATAGTGGTCCCCCTTCGAGTCGCCGCAGATCGTCCTGCCATGTATCAAGAGCGCTTCGAGTATCGCGAGCACCGTAGTCTCGTTGCCCCCGCCTATGTTGGCGCTCGACGCGAAGGCCCCTCCGACCTTGCCGCTCAGCTTCCCGTGGTGCTTGACGCTCTTGTCCAGGAGCGACTTCACCTCCGCGGCCGGAAGGCCATAGTAAGTGGGCGAGCCGATGATGATGCC
>DUKU01000131.1:1203-6184 GCA_013329135.1 Thermoplasmata archaeon | reverse complement strand
CCGTTCCCTCCGAACGTGGACGAATGGGATCCAGGGCGCCATACATCCATGACGCTCTTCTTCGCCACGATCGCTCCCAGAGGTATGCCGCCGCCAAGGGCCTTTCCAGTGATCAATATGTCAGGGACAGTCTCGGTGGAGTTGCACTCCCAGACCTCACCCGTCCTGGCGAGGCCGCTCTGAACCTCGTCCGCAACGAGAAGCATCTTCCTCTGGTCGCACAGACGTCTCAGACGCGGCATGAACTCCTTGGGGGGCACTATGTACCCTCCCTCGCCCTGGACTGGTTCGACAAACAATGAGGCGAGGTCGTTGCTCGGACCCCCGAACTCCAGTATGCCCTTCTCGAGGTAGTCTACGCACAAGAGACCGCACGACGGGTATTCCTGTTTGAACCAGCAACGATAGCAGTAGGGATATGGCGCGAAGTATATCCCCGGGGGGTACGGCCCGTGGCCGTACTTGTACTTGACACGGCTCGCCATGGCCAACGCATTGCCGATCCGCCCGTGGTACGAGCCCATGAATGCTATATGCTCGCTCCCCTTCGTGTAGTACCGGGAGAGCTTGATTGCAGCTTCGACTCCTTCGGCGCCGCTGTTCCCAAAGAACGTAGACTCCAGGGCACCGCCAGGAGAGATCTTCGCCAACAGTTCGGCGAAGTCCGCTTCTTTGTCGAAGTATGCGTCGTTCGCGAGAGAGTGCGTGAGGCACTCCGCCTGGTCCTTGATGGCCTGGACGACCTTCGGGTTGGACCACCCCGCGTTCAGCACAGATATGCCGGACGAGAAATCGAGGTAGACATTACCGTCCTCGTCCATGATGGCCGCCCCGGAGGACCTCTTCATCGTGAACTGGAAGAGCCTGTCGTATGCGTGGGATACGTACTTCCGGTCCTTCTCGATGATGGCTTTGCTCTTCGGCCCTGGCGGTGGGACCTTGAGGTCCGGCGCCTTCCTGGCCCAATCGGCTACCCACTCCGGGAGGCTTAGATCCATACTGACAATCTCCTTGTCCACGTTGTTAGCACATGTGTTGTGGACATAACCCGTTACGGACTCAACCGATATTAAGATTGCTGGGAGCGCAGAAAGCTGGCATGCCCGGCCAGACGCATCATTTTCGGCGGACGCGCCCTGTCCATGGAGGTACTCTGCGATTACTGGATGATGAATCACGCCGTTCCGAACGCGGACTAGCTAGAGAGGGAAGACGATGAAGCACAGCCCGGTCGACAACTGGTGAGACGGGACCGCGGCATCACAGCTTGATCCTACCATTCTTCTCGAGGCGTTCCATCACGGCGCGGATTATCATGGGCCAGGCTATCGTCGCGTCGCTCATCACCTCGACGTACATCCCGCCCTCCGACCGCGGCCTGATCTTGCCCCACGAGACGCCCTCAGAATACGTACAGCCTGACAGACCGCCCCAGTGGACCGGCTCCGGGCAGATCCTCACGGCGTAGTCGAAGCGCTTGAAACCGCCTCCTGATCCCACCCGCTTGTTGATGATGTCCAGGTACGGCCCCACCTGCTGCGCCCAGTTCCTCGGGACTCCGCCGCCTATCGTGAGTATGCCGAGCTTCTTCGAATCAAGTACCCTCTGCGTATAGTCCTCGAGGTCCGCGAACGCGTCGAACCTGACAGCCTTCTTCTTCTGGAGCTTCATCCTGCGGAGGTATACCCCGAAATCGAGCCCGAGCTCCGAATCTGTGAAAGAAGGGACGTAGACAGGGACCTTGCGCAGGTATGCAGATTTCAGTATGCCCCGCTGATCGTCAGATGTGATCTTGGCGAGATGCTCCCCGATGAGCCAGTTCAGCTCGAAGCTGGAGAGGGATTCGTACCTGTCGGAGACATCCTCGACCACCTTTCGGAATATGACCTCCATGTCGTCGAGGCTCTTCTCGAGCTCGATCGTGTCGTAGATCCGGTTGTAGCCCTTATGATAGAGCTCGAGGTCGTTCATGGACGACTTGTACTTAAAATGGGTGAGACCAGTTGACTCGACCATACCGTGGGCCATGATGGCGCCCGTCGAGACGACCGCATCCACCATGCCGAGGTCGATCATGTCACAGATGACGAGGCCCATCTTGGCAGGTGTCATCGCACCCGAGAGGGTGAGGACCTTGAAGCAGTCATCATCCTCCACCATCGTCTGGATGACGTGAGCGGCCTCGCCTACGCTCCTTGCGCCGAAACTGCACCTACCCATGGCCTCAACTAGCTCCGAGACAGACGTGCAGGCCCTGAGGTCCAGTGATGCCAAGGGCTCCAACTTATCGCTCGCGCCATCGCTCAGCTCCCCCAGCTTCCGGGAACCCTTCTTACCTGTGCGGGACATGAGACGCTCCTCCAGTGAACTGCATCATGAATCTACGCCACGAAGCTTCATTGCTTCGGTTGGCACGGCGAACCCGGTCCGACCCAATCGCAGACGAAGACTGCCGCCGCGAGCACGGTCGTGTACCCGCCGCTCTTGTCGCCTTCAGCGGTCTTCGTCACGTTGAACGACTTGACTATCTTCCCGCTCATCTTGTACTGGTTCTCCCTCTCGTCCCAGTCCGTGTCCGGGTCGAACGGGATGCCCAGCGTCGTCGCAAGCATCGTCGCAGCCAGGTCCTCTGCCAGATGTCCGGCGAACTCCGCATTCGCGCCGAAACCGTGATACTCAGAGATGTATCCGTACTGGGATCCTTCAGCGGGGACTGCAACGCCTATCGAAGACGCGACCATCCTATTCGGCTCGTTCGTGGAGTTCCTCGACATGACGAGGAATACGACCTGTCCAGGCTGCAGTTCCTTGAGTCCCTCTTCCTTGGAGACGATCTTGCATCCAGGAGGAAGAATGCTTGAAACGGACACTAGGTTGAACTTCTCTATTCCCGCGTCTCTGAGCGCCATCTCGAAGGACTGGAGCTCGTACTTGTGTCTGCCCACACCCTTGGTGTTGAACATCAGTCTAGGTACTATGGCCATGAGTCGAACGAATTGTGAAACCAAGTTCTTAATACTATTCCTTGGACCAGATTCTTATCACATGACGACTCGCGCCCGCAATGCAGCGGCGGCGTGTGACCAACTTCGGATATCCTTCACCACGCTCGGCCTCAAGTAACCACATTCACGGTGTCGAACGTCTGGGTGGTGGACTCGAGCAGAGATGTGTGCGGAGTATGAACGGAAAACCATCAGCTGGCCCTGGGACGTCACCGACCGCTCAGAGGAAGCGCAGAAGCACGACGGAACCACCGCAGGCGCGTGCAACAACCAATGCTCGCCTCAAATCCATGAGCGCATTCATTGCATCACCAACTCCAAGGATTGCGGCATCGATCAGAAGAGAGAGCAGCGAGATCTTGAAGCACTGCATCATCGTGTTACCTCGGTGTCCGCCCACGAACAATCTTCAGACCGGATGCAGCAGAGCGTCCGATGAAGACGATTGTTACTCGGAGCACCGAGGCGTCTTGACACGACTCACGATGCAAACCAAGACACCGAAACTCCGCAGAAGGCCCGTAGTCTTCGTCTCAGAGGAGATGTTGATAGTGCGATTATGCATCCACGGTCGCGCTCCAATCTCAAGGTTTCCTCCGAGCCCCCTCATGAGCAAATGTGCGAGAGGGCATCGATGCATCGTTCCGTGGCAATAAGCTCCGCTCAGAAGTAAAAGAGAAAAAGAAGAGGGGGGGAAGTTCTTGTAGAGATGTTGTCCCCTGAGGATATAAAGCCCAACGATTGAAACCTGAAAAGGTCCCATACGCCTTGGAGAACATTGATATATACCCGGTTGGCGGAGAGTACATAAGATGCCGTTGCGCACCATGAATATGCATCGCGAGCAGTTCAGGCGCCTCTGGAGATACTAGGTCACTATCCACCTGTGTCCCCGATCACGCCAGAAGGCGCAAGCGGCCGTAGCCGGTCGTCCGGTCACCGCTGAGCCAAGGCGCCCTGGGAGACCATCCTCAGGACGCGGTAGAGCACGCGCGGGATCTCGTCGAAGGATGAGACTGTGAACATCTGTCCGCCGCCGTTCGTGGCCATCGCCTCGCATTCAGCGGCCTTGCAGTCGTGGCTCTCGGTCATGACGACGAACAGCCTCCTGTAAGCCGAGGCCGCGTCCCTAGGGTCCTCACCCACGGTGTAATTCCCGTCCGTGATGAGTATCCCGACGCGGTTCTTCGTCCGGGCCCGGTGGAGCTCCTCGGTGCCCTTCCTGAGGGCCAGGTCTATGTTCGTGTACCCGGTGGCGTTCGAGGAGAGCAGATCGGAGATCAGGTCATCCAAGTTCTTCGACTCGGCAAGCCTCTTGAGGGTCGTGGGCCTATCATTGAATGTGACCAGAAGGTAGTCGACCGTCTTGAGCCTGTACGCAAGCACTGCGATGGCAGCGCTCGCCATGGCGAGCTTGTCCCCGGTCATGGACAGGCTCGCGTCCAGAATGAGCGCGACGGCAAGCTCTCTCGGTGCCCTGTTCTCCACGACGACATCGTCGGGCTCTATCCGCTCATGGCCCAGGATACGTTCCAACGTCTCGTCGATGTCTATCTCGGCGTCCGAGCCCGGCGTGAATGACCCGCGCTCAACATGGGTCGGGAGCGAAACTGGGCCCAGGAGCTGCAGCACTCTCCGGATCGTTGCGCGTATGGCGATCCTCCTCGCAAGCTCCGCCATTGCAGGGGAGCCAAGACTGAACCTCAGGTGCGAGTAGTTCCTGGCAATCGCCCAACCAAGGTCGTCGTAGTCCAGCTCTCCGCCACCGTTCATCTGCTCAAGGATGGGCACGAAGTCCGAGATTCCAGCGGCCTTCTGAGATGAACGTGACCGCCTCTCGTCCTCGCGAGGTGGCTGCTCAGGGTCGGGAGGGGTCGCGCCCTTGGGCGGTGCTGGCAGAGAGAAGCACTCGTTGACGATCTCGTCTATAACCTCGTTCGCATTGACGTTCGACTCCTCCCTCAGCTCGATCCTTA
>DUKU01000131.1:0-1058 GCA_013329135.1 Thermoplasmata archaeon | reverse complement strand
TGCGAGCTCGGCCATGCTCATCGCGGCCCTGATGCTCGCACCGCGTCTGACATTCGGATGCGTGCGCGTCCTACGGGCGATCCAAACGCATCTGAAGACCAGCTCGTACCCTGCGTCCGGCAACTTCCTGGAGACGATCTCGACCTCCTCGGCCTCAGACTGGTAATCGATGAGCAAGAGTTCGAACCTGTCCGAGAGCGCTTCCGAGAGCGCCGTCGTGGCCACGAACTCGCGCGGGTTCTGCGTGGCGATGATCACGAAGCCCGGTTCGGCCCGGATCGTGCCAACCTTGGGAACCTCGATCATGCCTTCGTCCATGGCTGGGAGCAGTATGTTCTGGACACCTTCGGGCATCCTGTTGAGCTCGTTGATGAACAGGACGCCACCTGACTGCATCGCATCCATGAGCGGACCCGGGACGAACGCATCCCTTACGTAGCCCTTCTGCATCACTACCGGGGGGTCGAACCACCCGGACAGCTTCTGCTCTGTGTACCGCTCGTCGCCGTCTACGCGGAACACCCTCACCCCCAGGTGCTTGGCAACAGCAGTCGCGAGGACGGTCTTGCCGACGCCGACGGGCCCCTCGATCATGAGATGCTTCCTGGAACGCACGGATGCGAGGGCCTTCTCGAGTTCCCTGACCCTCCCAACAATCCCGTACACTCTCTGGACTTCCGCAACTTCGGCTGCAAGACCCATGGTCAATCGACGACTGGACATGTGAGAACTGAGTATAAATTGTTGTTCCGAGCGGTCGCCCGAAATGGAGTCGGACTCATCATGGCACAGCCGGACCGTGAATCGTGACGGGAGTTAGTGATTTATTCCAGGGAAGTGATTGACCCGGTCGAGATTATGGCCCGCAAGAAGCAAGGTGCCCAGTTCCTCGTCAGGCCTCTGGAAGAGAAAGAGCTGGATGAGATGACGCGCGTCTGGGTCGACGCGGACCTTCCCTATCGGCCAAAGGGAAGGGACTCGCCCGAGGAGCTCAGGGCGCAACTCAGGAGGTCCCCGGACCTGTTCATCGGGGCGTTCGACGGACAGAAGATGATAGG
>DUKU01000004.1 GCA_013329135.1 Thermoplasmata archaeon | reverse complement strand
AACCTCGACATGATGGGGATCGCGGTCTCATCGAGCTCGCCGTGCACGTCGAAGAGCCTCCTCCCGTCGCACGTGCTGCTCGCATGCGGCATCCCGACCGAGGAGGCGCAGAGCGCCGTGCAGTTCACCCTCGGCAGGTGGAACACGAAGGACGAGATCGACGAGGTCCTCGATGCGATGCCCGGAGTCATCAAGAAATTGAGGGCGATGTCGCCGTTCAGCAAGGAGAACATCGAGGAGATGCGGTCGACCGCGGGCCACAGGGACGAACACGATCACTGCGACCATTGAGTATCGAGAATGCTTATCCCGAGCGCGCGCATACGCTGCCGCGGGGCCGCGCGGGCACCATAGCAATCGCCTTACGCCTGTACGGCGATTTATCGATATTTATATAGTCAGTACGGATTTCAGCAAACTTATATATATAGACCAACAAATAATGACCGAGGATGGGATAGCCCATGAAAAGCAGGATTTTGAGCATAGCGCTTGCTCTGTGCATGATTGCCGTCGTGTTCACCGCCCTTCCGACGAAGGCAGCGGTATACTACACAGGCACTGTGCAGACGATGGATGACGCGGGCACACCGATGGACGTGTACTTCCGCGGAGATGACATCTATGTGAACGTGACGCTGTACTACGAGGACATCCTCGTGGACGCGGACATCATCGTGGAACTCGTGGACCAGAACGGGGTCACGAGAGACTACTTCTACGCGGCGACCAACGACCCGGCTGTCGGCTACTACAACAGCACCGAGCCGGTCCCTATCGATTGGCTCAACACCAACGGTATCCCGATTACCGGGGACATGACGATCTGTGACGTCGTCGTCACAATGGACGTCTGGCCGTGGACCGAGGTCGTGAGGGAGCAGATCATACTCAGAGAAGCCGGTCTGACCCTGGACCCGGCACCTGACTGGTACTACTACCCAGGCCAGGAGATCGCGTTGACCGTCATGACGGGCAACACCGACGCGTTCTACGTACAGATATGGAACGAGACGAACGACGACCTCGTGACGCCATGGACATACCAGACGGTGGACGAGACCGGTGTCTGGACCGAGAGCTTCACCATACCTGATGACGCCAAGGACGGCACGTATGTCGTCCAGGTAATGGCAGAGACGTCCGATGCACTCTGGTTCGAAGAGGAATTCGAGGTCGCCATGTACGCCCTCATCCTGGACACTGACAGGTACTATGTCCTGCCAGGCGAGACAGTCATGGTGGAGTACATGGTCGTTGACATGGCCACGCTCTCGCTCTACTCCGACGTCACAGTCGAATGGAACGCGATATGGTACAACGAGTCGGGCGTCGCGCAGCTCGAGACCGGCGAACTGGTCCCAGGCTACTTCGGCATCGAGGAGTTCACCATACCGGCCGAGATCAACCTCACATCCGACTACGACATCTACTTCTGGGCGAACGACACCGACGACAGGAGCATGGAGACAGGCTTCACCTTCTCGATCGGGCAGCTCGGCGGAGATGTCTCGACATATGAGACGTGGTACCTCGCAGGCGAGGTAGTCGTCGTGAGCGTCGACGCTTGGGTTGAGTGGGACGATCTGCCTGGAGCGGACGTCGACATCGTGGTCGAGAAGGACGGGTCTGTCCTCGCTGACTACGGCGTCAGCAATCTCATGACTGGCGACTACGGCCTGGTCGAGCACGAGTTCACGCTCGCGACCGACGCCGATGCTGGCACATACGTCGTCACGGCGACCATATCCAAGGTCGGGTACAGCATCGTCAGGATGACGACATTCAACATCGAGCTCGACTACAGCCTCGAGGTCCAGCTGGACAGGGATGAGTACTTCGGCGGACAGACTGCCGCGCTCACCTTCAAGACCATGTGGGGCTCCGAGGAGGTCGCGAACAACTCGGTGTTCTACATCGTATACACGAGCGCCGGTAACCTGACCGTGGGCAACACGTCCACTGGCGAGGCGAGCTTCGACGTACCGCTTGAGTTCGTCGGCTGGATGTATGTCGAGGCCGTGACCATAGTGAACGGCTACTTCCTCGACTCGTGGGATGAAGCCTGGGTGCAGAAGGCGTACATCGCCCTCGTGCCTGCTGTCGAGAGCTACTCTGGCGGGGACGCGGTCCAGTGGAACTTCGAGATCCTGACCATGATGGCGGACGGCCTGCTGTCCTACGAGATAGAGGACGAGTCCGGTGACGCGGTCGCGACCACGTCGATGACGTTCGCCACCTCGGGCACGATAAGCTACACTGTGCCCATGGACGGCCCGTCGAACTCGTACACGATCACCGTGACCTTGAAGGACGGCCTGGGCAACAACGTCGAAGCTTCGTCGACCGTATGGCTCGAGGAAGAGTACACGATAACGGTCTGGCTTGAGAGCGACTCTGGGTTCGTGTCCAGGGCGTTCGAGCCGGGTGACGAGATCGACTTCAGCTACGAGATCACGACCAATGGAGCCACACACCTGTCGGTGTACGAGGTCAGTTTCTACACGAGCGTGGACTACATCGAGATGTCCGTGCTCACGACCTCTACGAGCGGCACCCTGACCGTGACGGTCCCCGACGACGCGACTGACGGCGCGTACGGCATATCCGTGGCGCTGAGGGACGGCGTGGGCGGCTCGTGGCTGTCTGGCGACTGGGTGCAGTTCGACGTGGTCACGGACCAGAGCGGCTGGAGCAAGGAGATCGCAGGCATGAGCGCGATAGACTTCACGATACTCGTGCTCATCATCGTCATGATAGTCCTGCTGATCGTCGTGCCGTTCCTGAAGGGCAGGACCGGACCGATGTTCAAGCCGAAGGCGAAGCCCGAGCCGACGCTGATGCAGCCGGTCGAGCAGCCCCCGGCCCCGCCGCAGTAGGACTCTGAGGTCTAACGGCAAACCCTTTCCCCAAATCCCATTTTTCATTCCTCTACGAATGAGCGGCAGCGCTGGCTCAGTCCGCATCAGCGTCAGGAAAAACTTATACCCTGGCCGTCTTATGGGCTCGTGATGCCACTCTGCAAGGTGGCCGTCGTCGGCCTTGGCTACGTCGGCATACCGCTCTCTGCATTGCTCGCGGACAGCGGTTGCGACGTCGTCGGCGTCGATGTGGTCGCAGAGCGAGCGCTCAAGATCAACGAAGGGGTCCTGCCACTGAAGGGCGACGAGCCAGAACTCCCGGAGATGCTCGAGAAGGTCGTGGGCA
>DUKU01000152.1:3940-5255 GCA_013329135.1 Thermoplasmata archaeon | reverse complement strand
AGGCTCTTCCCCCAAGTGGCCGCCCTTTCGAGTTCTCCTTCTTTCAGCGGGCCTTTCTTGCCGGTGACGTAGAATGGCTCAGGAGACAGGCGGAGGTCCCCACCTTTCGACTTGAGGTTCTCCGCGATCTTGTCTGCAGCGAAGCCGAATACTTTGACGAACCGGCCCGAGTACCTGGTGTCAAAGGACGCCACCTTGATGCCTCTCACGGACGCATCGGGCACTCTAGACAGGAAGCTCTGAATCGCCTCAGTCGGCCTTCCGCCCAATGTCGGGGAGCCGACTATGAGCATGTCGATGGGGTCAAATCCCGCGGGATCAACCTGGCTCACCCTCATCACTTTGGTATCGCCGGTCAATCCCTTTCCGATGGCCGTGGCAATCTTCTCCGTGTTCCCGTAGACGGAGTCGTATATGACGAGTGCCTTCATCATACCCCTCGATTCCGGTTTCTGGACCCTAATCAGCGAGGGTGACCTTAAAGGGAGTTGGAGCGACGCGACCTGGACGTGTCTAGCATCTGCGCAATCAGACGCCATCGATATCCTTTATCATCTTCTTGACTGCCAGGTCGCGGATCATCATGCCAACCGGTACGAATGCGAGACCTGCGACTGCAAGAACCGTGGATATCAAAGGGTTCCCGAAGATGATGAGGTAGGCCGCGGATGCCAACAATGTCGATAGCGCACTGATGATGATTCGTGTGTTTGACATAGGTGCTAGTTTGTACATGTCGAGGACCGTCTGGGATGGTCGCCAACCGCATCCAGAACATGAGACTTCTGACTTTCCAAACCTGACCGGCCTCCTACATTCAGGACACCTCATGTCATCATCCTCCTGCTACGATTGAGATGCAGGTCGTAGATGTCTGATACGACTTGCGGTTCCCCGGTGGTACTGGGTTTGAATCATGACCGTGACAGCCTCAGGACGCGAGGTGTTGATTATCTCGTGTCAGTTGGAGAATCCTCTTGACGGTCGTGGTCAGTTGCGATACGCTGAACGGCTTCGCGAGGAAGCCGGCTGCACCCCCCTCCAGCGCGAGGGATGTTATGCTCGTGTCGGCGCTGATGAACAGTATCTTCAAACCGGGCTCGATGAGCAAGAGTTCGCTCATGGTCTCGAGCCCGTTCTTCCTCGGCATCCTGTGGTCCAGCAGCACCATGTCAGGCGGGATCTTCAGTGCCTTGAACCCAATGACCGCATCCACTCCGTCAAGAGCGCTTCCTACAACGGTCAACCCTTCTCGTTGAAGGATTATCGTGCACAGTTGGATCATCGAAGGTTCGTCATCAACCACAAAAATCCG
>DUKU01000152.1:2577-3615 GCA_013329135.1 Thermoplasmata archaeon | reverse complement strand
GGGAGTCACATAGGAAAGGGATTTATCGCAGCAGTGCGATTGAACGCCTGGAGGATGTGCGGCTGTCTGCGATTAGTTCGAAGACGAGGGTGGCCTGGCAATTGCCCGCGAGAACACTTGTGACAATGCTATTCTTCATCACGCTGCTTGTTCCGGTCGGAGTAGTCTCTTGCGTTGCAGGGAGCCTTGCTCTCGCCGATCCTCTTGTGGTCAGAGTGGGTGTCTACGAGAACCCCCCTAAGGTCTTCACTGACGACAACGGTGATGTTCAAGGGTTGTTTCCAGACGTGATCGAGTACGTCGCAACTGAAGAGGGGTGGGAGCTGGAATATGTAGCTGGAAATTGGACCCAATGTCTGGAACGACTCAGCAGCAACGAGATAGATGTGATGGTCGACGTCGCAATCTCTGAGGAGAGGGTCGAGGAGTATTCCTTCTCAAATGAGAGCATGTTCCTCAGCTGGGGGGTCGTGTATTCGCAGCCAGAATCCGCCGTGGAGTCTATTCCTGAACTGGATGGGATGAGAATGGCTGTCATGAGCGAGAGCATACACACGATTGGTGAAGGGGGTATCCTGAGCCTCATAGAGGAGTTCCAACTGAACGTCACCGTCGTGGAGTTCGATGATTACACACAAGTCTTCGAGTCTCTCGACTCCGGGGATGTCGACGTCGGCGTTGTCAACAGGATATTCGGAGGTATGTACGAGGATGAGTATGATGTTGTCCGAACCCCGATCATCTTCAATCCAACGGACCTCAGATACGCTACTCCGAAGAACTCCACGATTGGCCCGTATCTGATTGAACGGATCGATAGTCACTTGACTGAGCTGAAGAGAGATTCAGATTCCATATACTACCAATCACTCCACACGCATATGCCGTATCTCTTCGAAGCGGAGAGTGAGATTCCTGGGTGGTTGATGCCCGCCCTGTTGACGTCTTTCGGGGTTCTGGCTCTCATTGTCTCGATGAACCTCTTGCTGAGGCACAAGGTGAAAGTCAGAACAGCGGAATTGCAGGACGCATATGAGG
>DUKU01000152.1:0-2370 GCA_013329135.1 Thermoplasmata archaeon | reverse complement strand
ATTGCGAACATAGATCAAGGGATATACGCTTTCGCCGAGCTTGCAGATAGGGAAAGCGTCGACAATCCAGAGCTTCACATGTATATGGACGGCATACTGAGACATATTCAGAGGGCCATCGGTCTGATTGGTGCGGTGAGGCTGCTGTCGACGCTGCGCCACGAGCCGGTACAACCAGAATCGCTCAGTTTGAATGATGTTCTTGAGGATTGTATCGATAGTGTTCTCAAGGAGTTCCCTAAAGAAGACGTCAGTATCAAGTTCGACCCGCCGGGTGAGGAAATGCTGATCTCCGCAGAACCTCTGGTCAGTCATGTATTCAAGAACATACTGGACAACGCCGTAAGGCACCAGCGGCGAGAGAAGAAGCGGGTCGAGGTAGATATCATCCGTGAGCCGGGAGATGGGTCGGTCACCGTCAGCATATCGGATCATGGCCCTGGCGTGCCCGACACGATGAAGTCGACGTTGCTACAGAGGTCTGAACCGATTAGTGATATGAAACTGACGGGCATAGGACTCGCCCTTGTCAAGGAACTTGTCGACCGATATCATGGGACGATCGAGATCATGGATCGGGTCGAAGGGGACCACACGCAGGGAGCGAGATTCGTGATAACGTTCCCAACGGCTGAGGTCGTGGGGCGAACGAAATCTTGACTATGATCGCGAGTGCCCATCCTTGCCTTCATAGATGCAAGATACTCCGGAGATTCATTGGTTCGAGCGATAAGAGTGTCTAGCGGCTGTTCTCATCTCCGATGCAGGGCGCGAGGGTCAGCGACCGGGACTTGCCTTGGCGGAGCTGCGTGACAGCTGAATGCTACAACTCCCCCACTGATACTGAGAGCATTTCAGCCACACGTTGCCACAGATTCCTCAGGCCATCGTTCTCCTCGAAGATGTTGCCAGCATGTGAAAATTGAGTAGGGTACTAATAGCACAACTGGGATTATCCCCACGATGCGAGTCTGACCCGTCGAGTGTGACGGTCTGGATTCGCAAGGGGGAAGGAAATGGGTGGACGTTATCGTATATGCTGCATCAGCGCGTTTGTAACGACTCTAGTGTTGATGCCGGGAGTGTGTCTCGCAAAGCAGAGCGGACAGGGATGGGTGGCAGCTGAATCCTGGACTGTAGCCATCTACGTCAGCGGAGACAACTCCCTTGAGAGGTATTGGGACGACAGCAGCCTCCCTGGTTTGCTCCAGCTACCTGCAAATGATATGTTCAGCATAGTCGCGTACATAGACCGACTCAGTACTAGCGGTACTGAGGTCGTCGAGATTTCGGGAAGCAGCTGGGAGGTCGTCGCGAGTTACCCCGAGATGGACTTCGGCAGCGGCGACACTTTCGAGTGGTTCCTCGAGAACGTGACCCTCCAGTACCCTTCTGATAAGCTGGCCGTTGTTGCATGGGATCACGGGTACGCATGGAGGTACATAAGCGATGACATCACCTCAGGGAGCAGGATAACGATGCCCGCGTTCCAGGCGGCAATTGAGAATGCGGGTGTCTACATCGACCTGCTGGCGTTCGATGCGTGCAACATGGCGGCCGTCGAAGTCGCCTATCAGGTGTCGCTGACGTCGCTAGTAGGCATTGTGGTCGGTTCCGAGGAATCCGTGCCGACAACCGGCTTCCCTTATGATCTCATGTTGATGCCCACAGCCCTCGACCCCTCGAGGTCACCGTCAGAGTTCGCGACGGACATGGTGTTCGGGTTCCAGGCGTTCTACGAGCCGCAGACATGGGCATCGACTGTCGCTCTGTCGGCGGTGAACGTCACAGCGATCGGGGATTCGGCCGATACCCTCTATGCCTGGGTGGATGCGATGCATGCGTGCTTGCCCGTGTATGCGACGAACTACAAGCAGGCGCTCGGAGAGGCTTACTACGCATGGGCCACGCATTATCACGTGGATATGGCCGACCTGGGAGATGTACTGCTTGCCGATGTTACGATAACTGACGAGACCCTAAGGGCTTCCACCACGGAGATGGTATCTTCACTGGATGGCGCTACCATTGCCTTCTGGGGCGGGCGAGCGGCTGAGGAGAGCCGAGGTCTTACCCTGTGGTGGGGCTACGGCGGAGACTGGAACTACTACGCCGAAGCATATGCCGAGGTGGCGTTCGCAGTCGATAGTGGTTGGTGGGGGTTCCTCGAGGACTACAACTGAGTCAGAAACCACCCCCGTCCGCCCGAGACGCTGAGGCCGCGATGCTATGCATCACAGACGTTGCCATGCGTGGACGTCTTCAGTACGATGACACGGTCATGTCATCCCAGGCTGTGACTCGGACGTGGACATCTATGCGGCCCGGATGAGATGAGAAACGGGACCATGTGCCTAGGCCATCGGAACC
>DUKU01000077.1:6834-8964 GCA_013329135.1 Thermoplasmata archaeon | reverse complement strand
CTCTATGAGATACTTCGGTGGATTGTCGAGCGTGGTCATGGATCCAGCTATCGGTTTCTGGTCGGCTGAGACGGCGTCACGCGTGCGCGCGCTCACCTGCTCATGGCCCTCTTGAACATCGGGACCGCGATCGCGAGCAGGATGCTCCCGAAGGCCGCGAGCACGACCACATCCGTGAATATCGACTGGATCCCCGCTCCCAGCACCATGACCTTCCTCAGCGCGTCCGCGGCGTATGTCAGAGGCAGGAAGTTGGCCACGCTCTGCATGAACGACGGCATCTGCTGTATGGGGAAGAAGACCCCGCTCAGGAACATCATGGGGAACATCAACGTCATCATGACCATCGTGGCGGTCTCCTCCTTGTCCGCGAACGAGGTTATCAGTATCCCGAGGCCCACGAAGCTGAACACCGTCAGGACTATCAGGAACACCACCAGCAGGATGCTCCCTTGGATGGTCACCCCGAACAGCAGCACCGACAGCAGCAGTATGACGAACCCTTGGACCAGGCCCATGGTCGACTGCGCCATCACCTTGCCCAGGATGATCGCCCACCGGCTCGTGGGCGCCGCGAGCATGCCGTCCAGCGTCCCCATGTCCTTCTCGTAGGATATCGCGTGCGGCAGGCCGGTCATGAGTGACATCATGACGACCATCGCCATGATCCCCGGCGCGACGAACTCGAAGTAGTTCGGGTCCCCGGGCACGACACCCGTCAGCTCGACGTTGTAGGGCATCAGCACCGCGGGCGCCTGCTCGAGAGAGATGCCGTATGTCTCGTTGAGGTTCTGCTCCGCCATCATGAGCCCAAGCTGCTCGACGACCTCCGTGAGCACGCTCTGTATCATCGCCGACATCTGCGGGTTCGACTGGTCGGTCATGATGGTGATGTTCCCCTGCCTGCCGGCGAGGATGTCCGATGTGAACGTCTGCGGCACGATGATGCCGCCCATGACCGTCCCGTCCTGTATCTGCGACTTGATGTCGTCGAAGTCAGTGGCGTCGCTCAGGTCCATCATGCCCGTCTGGTCGTTGACCGCCTCTAATTGCGCGACGAAGCCGTCGCCCAGGGAAGTGCCGTTGACTGCCAGGTCGAGGTTCGCCAGGGCTATCGGCTGCTGGCTGATGCTGTCGCCTGTCGGGAATATGAACCCGACCATCATCATCATGAAGAGCGGCATGAGCACGAGCATGACCATCTTCAGCTTGCTCCTGCTGAACTCCAGCAGGTCCTTCCAGCAGATCCATGCGCTGTGCCTCAGAACTCGACTTACGCCCATGGTATCACCTCACCCTCTTGTTGGGGCGCCACCCGTGAGGTCCGCCCTTCTGTGAGGGGACAGGCGTGCTCGCCACCGAATCCCTCACCTCGTGTCCCGTGATGTGGAGGAACACGTCTTCGAGGGTCGGCTCGAGGTTCTTCACGGTCCGTATCCGGGCGCCGCTCTTGCGAAGAGCGTCGACCAGGACGTCGAACGAGTCGTTCCCCCTGGAACTGACCTTGATGTGCGTCGGGTCGTCCTGGACGACCGAGCTGACGGAAGATAGGGACCTGACCGACGATACCACGCCCGAGTCGAGGTTCGGTATCTCGAACTCGAACAGGGTCGCGTCCGTCCCGGTGACGGACTTCTTCAGGTTGGTCGGCGTGTCCATCGCGACGATCTTCCCGTGGTCCAGGATCCCTATCCTGTCGCAGAGCATGTCCGCCTCGGTCATCATGTGCGTCGTTAGGATGATGGTGGTCTTGTTCTCGAGATTGATCCTCCGGACGAGCTCCCTGACCTCAGCGGTGGACTGAGGGTCTAGGCCGAGCGTGGGCTCGTCCAGGAATAGGACGTCCGGCTCGTTCACGAGGGCGCGTATGACATTGATCCGCTGCTTCATGCCCGTGGAGAAGGTGTCGATCCTGTGGTCCGCCCATTGCTTCATGCGCACGAAGTCGAGGAGCTTGCTGATCCTCTTCGCGAGTAGGTCGCTGGGGATGTCGTACAGCTTCCCGAAGAGCTTCAGGTTCTCCCTGGCCGTCAGCTCGTCGTACATGATCATCTTCTCGGACACGAGGCCTATGTGCTCCCTGACCTTGGCGTCCTGCTTGCGGATGTCGAACCCCGCTACGGTCGCGGA
>DUKU01000077.1:0-6568 GCA_013329135.1 Thermoplasmata archaeon | reverse complement strand
ATGTGGTCGACCGCGGTGAAGTCCCCGAACTTCTTCGTCAGGTTGGTAGCGTTGATCGCGATGTCAGGCATGGTCATGCACCTTTCTTCGTTCTGCGTTTGCTCGCCTCTTCCTTGTCAAGCTTGGATATGACGTCTTTGATGTTGAGCACCATCTCGTGGAGGGCGGAGATGTCGTTGGAGTCCAGTGATGAGAGGTTCTTTATGACGGCCTGCCTGGCGCTCTTCGTGAATTCCTTCATCTCCTCTTTGCCCGCGTCCGTGGCTCTGACGATGACGGCTCTCCTGTCGTCAGGGTCCTGGACCCTCTCGACAAGCCCTTCGCTGATGAGGTTGTCGACCAGGGCGGTCATGTAGGGCTTCGATATCCCTATGTGCCTGCCTATCATCGACATGCGCAGGGGTCCGTGCATCAGGACCGCTTTGAGGGCGATCCTGCTCGGGTCGAACTTCCTTGCGCTTGGATGGGTCGCCCCGCGGGTGACTCTCCTGAAGAACACGGGGAACGAGTCCATGAGTCCGTCCGCGATGTCCTCTAGCTTCTTCTGGTCCGCGCGGGTCATGCGGCCGTGTAGATTGGTTCTTATATTTAACTATTCTGAGGTTAAACTAGTTTCCCTGAGACATTCGGGCGGTGAGCCCAAAGGTGATGGGTCGCCCGATGGGCTGTTGTTATGTTCGTAGCTATGGTCACGTCAATCCCCGCTTTTCTTCATGCTGTTGCCTGCCTAGACATGGTTGTGGTCGAGGTCGGTCCGGCGGGTGATCGTTGCATGATTACTGTGCAGGGTGCCGACTTTGAAACGAGATGAATGGCCATTTCACAATCAGAGGGTTTTTCTTGCACCGAACTAAACTCCTTGCTCGTCTCTCTTCACCGTCTCTCCTCTCCTATAGATGTTATGATGAAATCGTCCCTCGGGATACGCAGCCTACGAATGGTCGAAAGACCATACGATGTTCTAGTCGCGGATTCAACCCCGGGAAAAGAGTGCACCTCGAGTGCGTCCTATGGATTGGGGCAGATCCCTGACAAAGGGACGAAGTGACCATAGTGCGGGAAAACCGCGAATAGAGGCATGTTCGATAGCCCCAGCGAATCCGTGATGATCGGGAGAATTGGGGAGAAGATAACCTGCATCGAGTCGTCAAGAGTGACATTTCAACATAGAGGCCTTTTCTCCGAGCTAGGAACGGCGCGAAGGGGATTGTAAACTGCGGGGGGAAGGCGGGGCCGAAAGGGTCGTTGACGACCACAAGATTCACCTTGTTCTAGGCAAGCTTGACGTGAACGATGCATACGCGTCTCAAGAGGCTGGAGGACGCGATGCAAGCGTGCGCAGTCTCTCGAGAAACGACTCTCTGGAGCATGATGAACGTCCAGATGCATGGGCTTCTGATGGAATTGCGGACCACACCTAGTGCATTCCTCATTGGTTTCTGTAGGTGTGGCGAGGCTTGCGTCCCCCAAGTAGAAAGACTCAAAGGTGAGAAGCAGCCATCATGGTACGGGGAAATGACGAGGATGAACTCCAGTGCTGACCCTCACGACAAGAAGGGCGCGGTCCCGAGTGAGGACGCGCCCCCGAGTACGGACAAGAATGGATTCCCGAATGTCCGATTCCTTCTGGTTTTCGCTGCCTTTCTTGCGCTTGCTCTGCTCCAGTACACCTGGAAGCCCTTGGCCGGAGTTGTACCTGAAGTACTCCCCCTGCTCTTCTTGATGGCAGTTGTCCTGATTGGTTTACTTTGCGAATGCGCCACCAGACTGATTAGAGAAGTCAGATCTGCCGTCCATGCCGATTCAAGAAAGGACCTCCGAGCGGACATCGCCGATCTGGAAGCGACGCTGATGTTGCGGAAAGTCGAGGACGCCCAACATAAACCGGAAGTGGCGACACACTGCAATATCCTTCTCCAACAGGCAAAGGATAGATGCGCGAAAGGACAGGTCAACGCAGCGTGGAGGTCCTTTGTGCAGGCAAGGCTCCAGAGCCTTTATCTCTTCAAGGATGATGACGCGCGGGTCAAGATTTGCGCCTTTCAAACATTGTCAAGAAGCGCTGTTGAACTGGATTCTTGGAGACGCGCTGCTGTCAAGAGCATTCTTGAGGACCCCGGAAAGCCGGGAAAACTCAAGAACCAAGTTACTGTGGATGAGTTGTATTCAGCCAACAAGGTCCTCGAAGAATACACCAATGATAGATTCGACAGTCTGGATAGATCGGCTTGGCAGCTCTACATTCTCAGCGCTGCCGCGCTCGTGAGTATGGTAGTCCTTGCATTTGCTCTCCCGAGCATTTCTACATCTGAACCTTCGCTTCTCCTGGACGACAGACTCCTGGTTCCGATCATCATCATAGTAGGCGCCCTAGGAGGTGCGACAGGCGGTTTCTTCTCAGTCCTGCGCTGGTTCAAAACCGAGAAGACAATCGCTCATGAGCAAACGATGAGTTCGTGGATGATTGCGATAAGACCGCTGATGGGGGCGGTGTTCGCTCTGGCGATCTCGTTGTTCCTGTTCTCTGGTTTCCTGAAACTAGGCGAAGTGAGTCTGGAATTACTGCTCTCGATCTGTTTCGTGGCTGGATTCTCAGAGCACTTTGTAATCGACATTGTCAACAGAATTGTGAAGGAGGGTACTTCAGCGAAGGAGACTTCAGAGAAAGAAGAATAGCATCTTCAGACGGCATACGTGACCACTTCCAAGTGGAGACCATAGCGAACTGAAGGGCGAAGGGCGCCGCCAAACGCATTGAGGAAGGTCCAGGTGAGGGTGAGGTCGAGTGTTCGGGCTGCAGGTTGAGCCGACTTTGAAACGCGACATCTGGCTCTTTCTCAATCAGAGGGTTTTTGCACTGGGATATAAACCCTTTCATCCCCTTTCTTCGTGGAATCCGCGGTTCAGATTGTACGCCCTGCAGACCTGGACAACTGGGCAGAATCCAATTCCGCGATTTGGGATTCGCGCCAGAATCCTTTCCTCTTCACTTCATTGACGGTTCTACCAAGGCGAGGGATGCAGGCCTCCTTGTCGTATCTTCCCGCATGGGTCCGAAGAATGGTGTTTCCACCCCGTCCGTGTTTCAGTGACCGTGAATCGCTATGTCCGTCGGTCCGTTGTGAAAATTCCCTTTGTGGTGAATGCAAGTGCTGCGGCGCCCAAAGAGGCAATCACTACGCCGGATTTCCACATTCCGCCGGCGGTATCCAATTGACTCTCGATGTCTTCTATCTCATCGGGGTTTTGAACATACAACAGCTCGTCCTCTAAATGCCATATCCATGCCCATCCTATAATCATGAGGCATACAGCAAACAGAATGAGAATGCCGATATAATCGTAGGAATGCTGATTGGCTGTAGGCCCGGTGTCCTCTCCTTCGACATCATTTGTCGAGGCCCTCGGAGTATTCTCCGAATCCCAGTAGTAGCACACTGGGCACATCAATCCCTCACGAGTCTTCTCGGCCCCGCAGTTTGGGCATCTTGGCGTCTCCACTCCATCAGGTTCTGATTTGTGAGTGTATCTGGTCGCATCTTTTTCAGTCTTGGAACGGATCTTCCTGCCCGTTCTGGTAGATCCCCCATGGTTCATTAGAGCACCCTGCGTACTAACTGTGTTCGACGGCTTAAGGGCTTCTCTGCGAGAAGAGCCGATTTTGAGCCACGCCGACTCGCTGATTCTCAATCAGAGTGTTCTTGCACCGGGATATGAACCTTCTTCATCGCCCTTTCTTGCCTACGGACTTCTCCGGAAGCCAACGCATGAACGCACTCTTCTCAAACGATAAAGTGACAGATTCGCAAACCTCATTCAAGGCTTCTTCAGCGGCTTCCCATCCTCTTCCTGGCGATTCTTCCTTCTCTTTCTCCAGATCACGATGACGGTTGCGACTACGGCCGCGACTACCGCAAGGACAGGGATTAGCAGGTAATAGAGGTCCGTCGCGCTTCCGTCTATCCGGTCATGATAAACGGTGAGTTCAGGGTCGCTCCGCACTGACGTGGTGTCCATGTATGTCAGATTCGGGAATCCGTGGGTTACCACGGCTGACTTGGGGTTATAGGTCTCAAGACCTGCCAAGTCCGGGTCGGCCATCTCCATCATGGAATAGCCTGTCGCGGACTGAGCCCCGCTTGCGTTGTAGATTGTGAAATCGTCTTTCATCTCCAGTTTTGACAGGGTATAGGGAGAGCCGTTGTCAAGCGTCAGATCGTACTCTAGGGTCGTGTCTGTGAACCCCGAAGGCATGACCGCATTGTCATCGCCCAATTCGGGGTCCGTCAGCACCATGATGTACCGGATCTCCGCGGTGAAAGGCTCGCCTGCGCTGAATTCCGTGCCATTGTAGAATTCCGTGTTGCTGAAATCGAACAGTGCCTCGACCTTGATGCTCGTCTGGTTCCAGCCTCCTCTGAAATGATGGGCCAACGTCAAGTCGAAGGTCGAGTCTGGCATGTCGGAATACACCCTGATGGCCTGGAAGGTCATGTTGCAGTCCAACGTGGGGATCGTGCCGTCATACTCGACTGCAGTGTGGCTCACTTCAAAACCGTCGCAGGTCTTGAGACGCGCAATCACTTCCTGACCGCCTATCTTGAATACTACGCGGTCAAACATGAACATCGCTATGTACAGCTTGCCGCCAGTCACGAAATTGATGTTCTGGCTGTATGCCACGTTCGTCTCGCTGTCTCGGGTATCATCAGTGAAGTCATCAGTGTAGTTCGCGACCCCGAGGAGAATAGACACACCTCCGTGGTCAATCCCAATCCGCCACTTCTCGGAAATCTCCCGGACGAAATCGCCACCCCCCTCTGACTGGTTGTATTCGTGGACTTCGGAGACAATCGGCTCAGGCACCAGCTCGGGGTCGGATTCCTGCGCTTCGGACGAGGGAACCAGATTCAAGCTCACGATGGTGAGGATACCTGCAATCATGAAGGCCACTGTCGAGACTCTGACCGGGCGTCTCATCGAGACAAGAGAGACGCGTGGCGGTACATATCGCTGCCGCCCGCGCATCGAAAAGCAGGGGTTAGCCGCCCCTCGAGAGAGCGAGATTCCGAGGGCACCACCCCTTGAGGAGGACCAGAGGCCGCTTGATGTGGCTTGCGGGCACCCCGATAGAGACAATTGCCACGATATACGGGCATGAATCCACGGAGATGTTCCTCCGCTACATCGGAGTGAATCTGAACGGCTGACAGGAGACGTGTCATACGGTCTTGGTGGTATTCTTGATGCAGTTGATGGAGCTTGCTTGTCTAATACTGCCGTTTTTCGTTATACTGTCTGGATCTTTCTTCGCCATTATCGCACCTTCATATACCGGAAAGGCAAGACCGTTCATCAACACACGCTTGCGGGTTGAAGGAGGAAGCGGCCATAGGCGCCCCTGAGTAGCTGCTCACGTCGTTTGACGTCCAGTGAAACGGTGTATTGTTGCTGGCATGAGAAGAAGGTGGCCTGCAGAGTGAACAGAATGCAGACCGCTGTGGGTGATCGGCTTCGTCGTCCGTCCCTGCCTCGGCAGCGCACTATTTGCTGACCCGTCACGCAAGACTGCATCCACTCACAAGATTGATAAGCACACTGGCAAATCCTGAGGCTGCAATCATGGACAAGAAGCGAGGGTCTTTCAGGGTTGAAGTCAAACCAGAAGTAATCAGCTGGGCAGTATCATCTTCCGGTTGGCAGGTCAGTGACATCAGCGAGCATCTCGGGGTCGAATCCGCTTCAGTCAGGGCCTGGATGTCGGGGAAGGCGACCCCGTCACTGAGACAGCTGGAGAGACTAGCTGAACTGATCAAGAGGCCACTTGCCGTTTTCTTCCTGCCCAAACCGCCCAGGGAGGCTCCGCTCCCCAAGGACTACCGCGTATCCCCTGAGCGCAGAGGCGAGTTTGACCGAGAGACTCTCCTGGCCGTTAGAAAGACGAGAAGACTCCAGAGACTGAGCCGCGAACTACTGGAGAACCAGAACAAGGGAGTGCGCCCGGAGATCGGCGCGTACTCGGTGACAGACGACTCGCACGAATTGGGAAACCGTTTCCGGGATGAGTTTGGGATCACAGATCAGGTTCAGAAGAAGTGGCGTGATCCATACGATGCATTCAACACCCTGAGAGGCCTGATTGAGAGCAGGAACATCTTCGTCTTTCAGATGCACATGCCAATCAACGATGCCCGCGGATTCGTCCTTGTCGATGAATTGCCTGCGGTGATTGTCGTCAACTCTGCGGACCAGATAGAAGCGAGGGTATTCACCCTGGTACACGAACTCGGACATGTTCTCCTGAGGAAGACCGGAATAAACACTCCAGAGGCTGGCCTCGGAAGAGGGCGAATAGACGAGGTTGAGAGATGGTGCAACGGGTTTGCCGCTGAGTTCCTCGTACCGGGAAAGCTTGCCAAAGGCGAGTTCAGCCAACATGAGGACACCCTCCTCGAGGATGAGACTCTGCGGCGCATCTCCAAGAGCCTCAAGGTCAGCAAGTCGATGCTCCTCGTGAGAATGAAGGATTCCGGCTTCATCGAGCACAGAGAACTCCAGTCTGCGCTGG
>DUKU01000121.1 GCA_013329135.1 Thermoplasmata archaeon | reverse complement strand
TACCTCTCACCAAAGACGACCTCATCAAACCCCTCGTAATGCGCATAGGAGCTATTGCGGTCACCCACCCTTGAAAGCAATGCCATAATTACGTTCACAAGCGTAAATACCTTGGCAATTGACTGATAAGCAGAGCCTGTTGAAAAAGTCGGCATGAGCTACAGGAACCGTTCTTCGCGTCCCAAGTCGCGACCTAGGATGGGATGGAACCGTCCTCGACCTTGGCCGTTCTCGGGCCCCAGGAACGATTTCGTCCAGTCCTCGCTGGCGCATCCGCTGGGCGAGGTCGGGTGAGATGTGCCTCGGGAGCCTCGGGAGAGGCTCCTCAGGACGCGTTTCGGGCTCCGGAGGAGCCCTTTCCTGCGCGTCCGGACAGCCAGGAGCGCGAGCACGAGGAAGCCGATGCCTATGAGCCTGAACAGCTTTTCGATGGTCTTCGTCCCGAAGACCCTGAACCTGCGCAACAGGTTCATGGACTCGAGCTTGCTGAAGAAGCGTTCGACGCTGGTCCTCCTCCTGTACAGCTTCCTGAACCGCCTGTCGTAGACGGTCTCGACGCCCGTCCGTCTGATGGACTTGATGATGGCCTCGGAGTCCATCCAGAAGTCCACATGCTCCCTTATCTCCCTGGAGTCGTACCCCTTGCGACGACGAATCTCGGGACCGATCGGAGGTTCGTCGCGGCCCTGGTCAGGAGGGGGACCGCGAACTGGCAGTCGCTGATATTGGCCGGGGACGCCATGATCTGGCTGGGTAGTTCCGAGTTGGCATCGACTATGGCGTGGACCTTGTACCCCCAGACGAACATCTTGTTGATGTCGTCCCAGCCCCAGGCGGCCTCCAGGTCGCGCCTGGAGGCCTCGAGGAGGGTGGAGTCGATGGCCCATGTGTCGCCGATGACGCCGGCTCGTCTGAGCTCGTCGACCAGGATCCTGTTGACGGCGTCCATGGTCCTGACGTCGAGGGACGACAGGAACCTGGAGAACGAGGACTGGTCGGGCGTCCGGTCATCGAAGCCGCACTTCCTCGCCCAGAAGTGGTCCTTGGCGAGGAAGTCTGCGAGGTCCCTGTACGAGCCGAGGCCCTTCAGGTACAGGACCAGGAGAGCGGCCAGCATGGCCACTCTCGGATATCTAGGTCTCCCCCAGCGCTGAATCGGGAATAGGTTTTCCAGCTTAGACAGGTTTATGAGGTCGAAGATTCGTGCGAGAGAAGGAATCCCCATCCCTTCTGTTGTTGTCCAACACAAAAGGAATGGGGTTCCACAACGTCAAGTTTTCGCACGGTTCTCAGTCCAGCCCTCTATCCGTGCTGGGCCGACTTATGCAACAGCCTCACACGAAATGTCAGAGACGGGTTTCATATAGCGGAGCAGAGTTCCCTTGGCGTGTTTGGGTAACGCCAACCAGAATATGCGGTCGTCCTGTGGTTCGGCTAACCGGGCTCTATCCAGGTGAATCGATGATTGAGTGGATCTACAACGCGCTCATACTGTTGTTCATAATCGCGTGGATCCTGGCGGTGAAGAAGCCCGGTGCGCTCCGTTTCCTCGCCCATCTCGCATCGAGGAAGAAGCTCATCATCGCAGTGGCGTGGCCCCTCTTTCTCGCGCTGGCGCTCACGTTCGTCATCTCGTTCGATTACATGGAACGGAGTCACGACGTCGATGATGCGGTAGAGGCAGCCGTCGAGAGTTACCTCGAAGGGACGAACCCTTACACCGACCCCGTCGTGCCGCGGTTCAAGGAGATGGGGCACTTCGTCCTCTTCGGTGGACTTGGCGACGGAGAGATCGAGTGGGCCTACGGACCCTACAACTACCTTCCTGTGGATCTATTGTTCTATTCCGTGTCGTACGAAGCCACAGGGGGCCTGGGGTTCCCGTACTGGTTCGTCCTGACGAACATGCTGCTGTCGTCGTTCGCCCTTGCGCTCCTTAATGGGCTCCTGAAGATAGATTGGCTGATATACGCCCCCGCCGCGGGATGCATCGTCCTCTTCCTTGCCTTTGACAATACCAGCCTCACGCTCTTTCTGATGGTTGCCGCGGTGGTCGTCCGAGAACAGCTGCGTGCACACCGCGAGGCCGCATCCCTGATCCTCCTCGGGGTCGCATCCCTGACGAAGGTGTTCGCAGGCATCCCGTTCGTGTGCTTCCTCCTCCGCGACCTTCAACGTGCGTTGAAGGCGAGGGACTGGCGGTTGCTGGTTCAGACCGGTGCCGCCGTGGCGGCCTGCGGCCTGCTGGCCGTCCTCTTCATATATCCGTTCGGGACTGCCGACGTCCTCGACTCGACCGTCTTCATATACTCCAGCGGCGAGGAACGAGAAGACAGGCCCATGGGAGGCACGCTGCTTAGCGAACTCCCCCTGGATAGCGACTACTACTCTATGGTTAGCATCGCATCTATTGTCGCCGCCATTGCCGTCAGCCTCCGCTTCAAGAACCTGAATGACAGGGTACTCATCATCTCCATGGCCGTCTTGCTCGTGTCCGTGAAGAGTACGTTCGCCCCGTTTTCGGTGGTGGCCCTCTTCCTTGTTCTGCGTGTCCGAGGAATCGCCCTCGACAGCCAGGGAGAGATTGTTCCACCGCGCCCCACAGAGGCAGTCGAACCCCTATCATGATGCCGACGGGAGCCGTACCATTTCACGCGCACGTTCGTAACCCACACGGGGCCCGATGGTCGACGATGGGGGCCGTGTTGCCCGCCCATTTCTTCCTAAAGTAATATCTATTGTTTCAACTATCCGCAACAGAAGCGATGTTTAATCGCATGAACTTCGAGGTGTTCCGATGGTTGCGCAAAAAGCTTCAATCAAGACCGAGGTCCCCGGGCCCAAGTCCGTGGAACTCGGCAAGATGAGGGAGAAGTACCTGTCGAGGGGAGTGGGCATTGTCGCCCCAGTGTACATGAGCAAGGCCGAGGGCTCGCTCCTCTACGACATCGATGGCAATGTGTTCATCGACATGGGGAGCGGGATAGGCGTGAACAACGTGGGCAACAGACCTCCTGAGGTCGTGACCGCTGTCAAGGCCCAGGCGGACAAGTTCCTTCACCTGTGCTTCCAGGTCACCCCTTACGAGAGCTACCTCCGATTGGCCCAGAAGCTCGCGGAGACGGCCCCCGGCAAAGGCCTGTCGAAATCGGTCCTCTACAACTCGGGCGCTGAAGCGGTCGAGAACTCGGTCAAGATATCGAGGCACTACACGAAGAAGCCAGCGGCTTTCTCGTTCGTCCATGCCTTCCATGGCAGGACGATGATGGCTATGGCCCTCACGTCCAAGGAGATGCCTTACAAGGCAGGGTTCGGGCCACTCCCGGAGACCTACAAGGTCGAGTTCGCATACTGCTACCGGTGCCCTCTGAACATGACCTACCCGTCCTGCGGCGTCGCGTGCGCCGACAAGATCGACGAGACATGGTCCAAGCCCCAGTTCCAGGGGAAGGTCGCGTGTCTCATAGGTGAGCCGATCGCGGGCGAGGGTGGCTTCATCGTCCCACCGAAGGAGTTCTATGCGAAGATCACCAAGATCTGCAAGAAGCACGGGGCGGTGTACATAGACGACGAGATACAGACTGGCGCCGGCAGGACTGGCAGGATGTGGTGCGTCGAGCACTGGCCCGGAGTCGAGCCCGACATGTTGGTCAGCGGAAAGGGCATAGGCGGTGGGTTCCCGGTCTCGGCTACCACTGGCAAGCCGGAGATCATGGATGCACCTCAGGTCGGCGGCCTGGGCGGCACCTTCGGCGGCAACCCGGTCGCATGCTCTGCGGCCCTGGCACAGTGGCCAATCATCGAGAAGGCGCTCAAGAACGTCCCCAAGGTCAACGCCTACATGACACGGAGGCTCACGGATCTGCAGAAGCGCTTCCCGATCATCGGTGATGTCAGGGGGATGGGCGCGATGATGGCGATCGAGCTCGTCAGCGACCCGAAGGCCAAGACCCCCGCCGTGAAGGTCACCAAGGACATCAAGACGGCGGCGCTGAAGAGAGGGCTCCTGCTGCTTACGTGTGGCACATATGACAACGTCATAAGGATGCACCCGTCGATGGTCATGCCCCCGGAGATCCTGGAACAGGCCATGGATATCTTGGATGCCAGCATGGCGGAGGCCGTGAAGGGCTAGGCGGAACGAGTCCTTTCCTCTGCCGCGATGCCGAGCCCAAGGTTCGCCGCTCACAGCCCGCGTTCGCGGGCGATGCGATTGGCCAGCCCGAGGCTCTCGTCGTCGTTGACGTTGACGCACAGTAGCCCATCGTCGATTACGACCAACCCTGTGTCAGCGTCGTCCGAGACGATGTTCAGCCCGACCCAGACCATCATCCGTCCGTCGGGGCCTATCATGACGGACCCCGGTTCAGGAGGGACGAACGAGAGTTCATGGGGCACGACCGCGGCCGCGCTCCTGGTCGTGGAAGATGCGATCATGGATGTGACATGGGCGCTGGTCATGAACGGGACGTCGACGTTCAGGCCGACATACTGGTCGTGGCCTCTCAGGAGTTCCAGCGTGTCATCGTGGTAGCCCTTCCCAGAGGTCATCATGATTTCCAGCCCCAGATTCCTTGCAAGTCTATCGGTCTCGGGCGTCCTGTGCGTGACAGCTACGACCACCGAGTCGATCCCAGGGGCGGAGAGAGCAGACGTGGCTCGTTCCAGGAGTGTCCTTCCTCCGACCTCGAGCACTCCTTTCTCGACCTTCCGGCCGAACCTGGAGGCGGAGCCACCGGCCATCACGATCCCTTTCAAAGCAACAACACCCAGCCGAACAGCGCGACGAACCTCCCGAGTTCGTTCGCAGCCCCAAAGACATCTCCAGAGACACCGCCCAGATCCTTGCGCGCCCTCAAGGCGATCCATGCACCGACAACAACTCCCGTGAGGACGATCGGGAACAAGAGCCCCGTCAGGGTGGCCGCGGCAATGGCTGATATTCCGATTGCCACCAGGACCTTGGCCGGGCTCGACTCATGGACGAAGAGCGAACCCATGCCCGGGTGCGAGCTCGGTCCGACGTATATCGCGGTGACGACAGCCAGTTTGCCGGACATCTCCGCGATCACGAAACCAACGGCCGCTGTGACGGACCACGGGAGCAACGTCGGCACGTCTGACGACGCTCTTTCGCACAGAGTGACGACGAGGCCGTAGAACACGACCATGTACAGGACGATGGCGAACACTCCTCCCGCGCCGCAGTGGACATCCTTCATGGCGGCCCTCTTCTGCTCCTGCGTTCCGCCCGCCATGAGGCCATCTGCGAAATCCGCCAATCCCTCGGTGTGGAGCATACCGTTGATGAGATACAGCAGGCACAGGACGACCCCGCCCACGACCAGCGCCATGCCGTTCCCCAATAGGTCGTCCAGAATGACCGCGGCCAGGGCTGCGATGAGTCCGGCCACGAGCCCTACGAGGGGGAAAAGGTGCTGCTGTCGCGCGGCCTTCCTCAGGTCCATTGAGGCACCTGGTATCCTGATCCTCGTCAGGAGCGCGAACATCTCAGCGGTCATGTCACTCCTCGAAGAGCCTGGTCATGGTCGCGGCCACGAGGGCGCCGACAGCGTCGTCCATGAACGGGGGGAGTCTGGCCAGGACGCCTGGCTTGGCCCTGTCGTATCTCACGTAGTTGAACAGAGCGCGCTTTCCCCCAATGTACTCCGCTATGGACATTCCTATGAGTTCGTCGGCAACGAGAGCTTCGGGGTCCTCGGTCCCATGGAAGATGCAGTTCGGGTCGGACCGAAGGACCTCGTCCAGGTGCGAGGCAGCTTCGAGCAGCAGGGCGATGTTCGGGTCTTGCAGGTTCCGCTCCAGGAGTCCCCGGCATTTGCGCCTGAGTTCCTGGACTGCTTCGTCCCTGGCATCGCCCACATACAGTTCGAAGGCGGCATCGACCAGGTCGTCCATCGTCGCTCCGTGCTTACGAATCAACTCGATAGGGTCCATCTCAATCGCCCCCGTGGCGGCGTGTGAGTAAAATAGACTTTAAATATTTTAAGCTTGCTTTAGGGGTCGCATGAGGCGGATTGAGGATTGCATAGCCGGGATCGTCGGGGTCGACGCGCGAGCGAAGGAGGAGGCCCAGAGGCTGCAGGACATCCTCACGAAGCCGCAGGGCAGCCTCGGGAAGCTCGAGGCCCTTTCGGTCAGGCTCGCGGGCGTCTACGGTACGTCCAGACCGTCAGTCGGAAGGAAGGTGGTGTTCACGATGGCCGCGGACCACGGCGTCACCCAGGAAGGCGTGAGTGCATACCCTGCTGAAGTGACTCGTCAGATGGTCCTCAACTTCGCCCAGGGCGGTGCCGCCATCAACGTCCTCGCAAGGCATGTGGGGGCGGAGGTCAGGGTAGTCGACATGGGGGTGTCCTGCGACGAGGACTGGCCCCCGTGCATCATCCGCAGGAAGGTCGGGAAGGGCACCAGGAGCATGGCTCGGGGCCCTGCGATGGCCGCTGATGAGGCCAGGAGATGCGTGGAAGTCGGCATCGAACTCGCCGAGAGAGCGGTCGACGAGGGTTTCACTGCTCTTGCGATAGGCGACATGGGCATAGGGAACACGACGGCCGCGAGTGCGGTGACGTCAGTGATTACCGGGAAACCCGTCCGAGATGTCACTGGCAGAGGCACGGGCATAGATG
>DUKU01000162.1:7013-13959 GCA_013329135.1 Thermoplasmata archaeon | reverse complement strand
CTCCCCGAGCTCCTTGAGCAGGACCAGCTCATTGTCCTCGACGCAGTACAGGTAGGCAGGTTCGTACAGCCTGTCCACTAGCACCAGAGAGTTGACCAACTCGCTCGAGTCCCCGTCCTTGAGCTCCTGGAGATCGGTTTCCGTGTATGGATCGAGGTCGTTGTCGGCAACAAGGTACACGAGCACGGACCAATCCGCAATCACTTTCGCGTCATCGCTCACAATCTCGCTTGTCGCGCTCTCCGTCTTCGCCGCCGCCACTCCAAAAAGCAGAGAAATGGCGAACACCACGGACACGGAGACGCTGATACAAGCGTCCAATCTAGCATGTCGAAGCATTCCCTCACCCATTTAGGCCCGGGTGGCTAGAACGCACTCGCCTTATTTCGGATTTCGCCCACTGACTATATGAAACAGGATGCTAACAAGAGGCATCCTCGCGGGCAGCACTGACGGGGAGGGCGAGAGCGGAGTCGCCACTTGATAACCTGAGAGGACGTCGAATCTGAAATGCATGGGAGAAAGAACCCTCCGGCGCAGCGTGGCCGGAGGGCGGTTTCTGGGATTTGTCACCCTAGGACTTCTTCGAGCGGGCCCGCGGCGTTCCTCCACTCGCGCCCGAGCGTGAGAACGTCCTCCGTGAACCACGGCTCGAGCTGGTAGTCCTTGACCAACGTGAGCAGGTCGAGCGCGTCCTCGACAGACATGGACCCGTCCTTCAGGCCGAGGTACACGCCCTGGATGTCCACGTAACCCTGGGCCTGGTCGAAGTCGTCGCCCCAGTACCCGAAGCAGTCGACCATCTGGGCCAAGACGACCATGTAGGCCTCCCGGCTGCAGTACATCCCCCACTCCATGCTGCGCACGCGCTCGAGCGCAGTGACCGCGTCGCCCGCCTGGCCTGCACCCAGCGCATCTATAGCCATCGAGACCGCTTTGTGATCCGTCGCGTGTTGGTGTGGCCTCAGCATCGGCTCCCACGAGGCCATCATGCCGCCCTCACCCATGGTCCACGGAATGAATATCCTCCTGGCGTCGATGATGGCCCGGTTCAGGGCATCGGCCATCTCCACCGCCGCGGCCTTCTGCTTCGGCGACTTCGCGGCTGCATACGCAGCCTCTATCTCAACGGCCCTGGCGTTGATGGCCGCGGACAGCGCCTCGAACTCACCCAGGGCCGTCAGCGCATCCCCGATGTTGGCGAGCTGCGATGGCACCATGGGCTTCTCAGAGCACAGGTTCTGCTGCGCCCAGTCGCACGCCGGCACGAAGTCCAGTGGCAGGACCAGCGCGTTGACGGACCTGAAGGCCATGAGCGCGGTGAGCTCCATCACCATCGCCATCATGTCCTCTGACTGGATCTCTATCGTGTCGAGCTGCGTGTGGTAGTACGGATCGAACCCCGTCCCCCAGACCATCTCGACCGCGGTCCCTCCGCCCTTGCCGGCGAAGGACCAGGCATCGGTCCACGTCCACACGGGCGTGTAGCAGTTGAGGACGTTGAGGTAGCCGAGGTCCGATATCGCGCTCCAGACGAATGCGCTGACCTCCAACGATATCTCGAGCCAGACCTTGCCGTCGACCTTAGGGAAGCTGCCGCCGTCTATGTTCAGCTCCATGACGAGGCCGTTCATGATGTCAGGGTGAGCGCACACGAATTCGTACGATCCCACGAGCCAGTTGAACCACGTGCCGTCCGGGCCGCCGCTCTCCTCCGAGCCGACGGAACAGAACACGAGCGTCCTCTCGTTCACGTAGTCGCCCGAGGCCCTCGCCTCGGAGAACATCCTGGCCATCTCGAGCACTATCGCGACCGATGAACAGTCATCGAACGAGCCGTTCCACCACGTGTCGATGTGCCCAGATATGACGACATACTCATCCGCCCTTGTCGTGCCTTCGAGGACCGCAGCGACATTGACGGACAGCGCGTCTGGGTCGAAGTCCGTCCTGCCCGTGATCTCGAGAGTCACAGGCCTGGACAACATGAGCTCCTGCAGCCTCGCGGCCGAGTTCGGTGATATCGATATCGCGGGTATCCGCGAGAAGACCGAGTCCTGCTTGATACCCTCGGGGTTGTCGGCACCAGCGAAGTAGCCGTAGAACATGACTGCCGAAGCGCCGTGAAGGGCCGCTTCCTCCGCAGGCGTGTTGGGCCATCCCTGCGTGTTGTCATCCCTGTGCACGAGCGCGATCGCCCCGTCAAGGCTGCCGTCGGACCCGCACGCCTCGTCGAACTCCGAGGCGGTGCCGTAGCCCACATCGACCACATCCGCGACCAGGACGGTCCCGTCCGCTTTGTTCCCGTGGAAGTACGCCTGGCCGTCGTCGTAGCCCCAGACGGACTGAGCGTCCCCGTAAGTCGTGGCGGGAAAGGCCCCGTCACCCTTCGACACGATCTTGACCGTAGTCCCGTAGTGGTCCCAGTTCGTGACCCTGAACTCCTCCCACCAGACCTCATCCACGGGCATCGCGTCGAGTTGATCATACACGTACTCCTGGGCCGCCCTCTCCTCAGGAGACCCTGCTGTCTTCTCCCCTAACGAAGACAGGTACACCAGCTGGCTCCACGCATGCTCGTAGTCAAGTCTCTCGAGGATCACAGCCTCGTCGGGTGTGAGGTTGAGCGGCTTCGATGAGCCGATGGCAGGCATGCCGTAAGAGACAGGCATCGCCATCACCGCAACGAACATCAACCCGAGGCACAGAACAATCTCCCTACGCACTGTATTCCCCCCAATCGCTACCCTGACACGGAATGTCAGGGCAATCCTGAATTGCGGACTGACTTCATAAGCGTTGTCAGTCTGAAGAGGGGGCGGAGAAGACCGTACCCCTTCTGAAGCGCCGACGTCTACAGCGACACGACTACCTTCGCGGACCTCTTCCCAGTCATCAGGTCGATGTCGATCCGGCCGATGTTGACTCTCCTCACGGATCCGTCCGTGACCTGCTCTTTTGCCACTGTCTCAGGGTCTCGCTCGTTCTTGCGGATCATGATCATGAGCGCATGGCGCTTCTCATCCATGTCCTGCACGAACGTGACCTTTCCCCGGAACTGGGTCGTCTCGTACAGATGGTCGCAACTGCCCTCGGCGTAGCCGAGGTCGACCATGGCCTGGCCCCAGACCCTGCAGTCCCGTTTCAGCGCATCGACCTTCCGGCCCTCGTGGGCGCAGTGGAAGTACATCACGTTGCGCGCCTCGTCGTACCCATGAGTCAGGGTGACGAGGTACGGTCCTTCCTCGTCACACATCGCAATCGTCACGTACCTCGCGGCCGTGAGCACCCTGATCATCTCCGTCTTGTCCGTGACCTCCTTCTCCTTTCGCCTGATGCCTCTCAAGACGCGCGACCTCCGTGGACGGAGAGGGAATCGTCTCCAGGCATTATGTATCTCTCCCGTCGATGGGCGGCCCTTCGCCTTATCCGGCGACAACAAGCGAGCGTTCGCCGAAAGGCTATTGCCCTCGAGGGACGTGCTCTGCCCCTGGTGTTACGATGGCAGAGGACGTGCTCATAGTGCTGAACGACGCTCCCTACGGAACGGAGAAATCGTACAACGGGCTCAGGCTCGCGATCACCCTCCAGGCGAGGAGCAACAGCGTCAAGGTGTTCCTGATGGCGGACTCAGTGTCCTGCGGCCTCCCGAAGCAGGAGACACCGCCAGGATATTACAACATAGGCGAGATGCTCGAGAGGGTCCTCGCGAAGGGAGGGCGCGTCGCGGCCTGCGGCAGCTGCATGAAGGCCAGAGGACTGACCGTCGAAGGCCTCGTCAAGGGGATCGAACAGGGTTCGATGGCGCTCTTGTCCGAATGGACCGAGAAGTGCGGCAAGATACACTCGTTTTGAGAACTGCACGGGTCTTCGCAACGTGGGAGAGGACGACTAGCACCTTGTACCGGCCTTCAGAACCTTCCCTTCGCGCCACCGCCGCCAGACCTGCCGCCGCCGAACCTGCCCCTGGTCAGGATGCCTCCGATCCAGAAGAACACCCTGCCCTTGGTGGCGACGCCGACCACGCCCACGATGACAAGCGCAAGGGCCAGCTGCCAGTAGTCGATCCCGAGGAGTTCGATGTCGTGTCCGTCCTCGTTGATCCTGTCGGGGTCGCTGGTGAGCTCCTCCACGAGCGCCGCGACCGTGTAGAATATGCCTGGGTAGTAGTCTCCGACGGCGAGGTACGGCTCGAGGTTCTCTCGGCCAATCGTGCCGACCTTCGCGTCGTTCAGGATGCCCTCGAGTCCGTAGCCGACCTCTATCCGCCACAGCTCCTCCTCAGTGGACACCAGGACAAGGACCCCGTTGTCCTCGTCATCCTTCCCGATGCCCGAGGCCTCGAACAATTCCACGGCGAATATGTCTATGCCTTCGGGCTGCGTGGAGTTCACCACAACGATGGCTATCTCATCCGAAGTGACCTGGTCGAGCTCGTAGCATATCTCATCGAGCGTCCCGATCTCGTCAGAGGTGAGTACGCCCACGAAGTCGTTCACATAGAGGAATATCTCGGGCGCCGCCTGCGCGCCCGCGCACGCGGGGCACAGCATGGATGCGAGGACGACTGCCGTCACAAATGACTTCCCGTGGTTCATCTGCCATCCCCGAGGGTCCGACCGGGCCTAGGCCCCGCCGGGGATCGGGTCGTAGTACCGCTTCTCCTCGAACCCGAACATGCCCGCGAACAACACTCCAGGGACGCGCTTGATCTTGCTGTTGTAATCCTGGACGTCCTCGTTGTAGTACATCCTCTCCACGGCGATCCTGTTCTCAGTCCCTGCGATCTCGTCCATGAGATTGGCCACGAGCGGGATGGAACTCAGGGTCGGGTAGTTCTCAGCGGCGAAGTATGCGAGGACGATGGTGTTGATCTCGCCATCCAGCGCTATCGATGTGTTCAGCCTCTCCTCGGACGTGAGCGCACTGAGCCATTCCATCCTGAGCGCGGTTATGTTGGCGAGGGTCGCCGCCTCGAACTGAGTGTACTCACTGGTGATGTTCACGAGGTTCGGTATGAGGTCGATCTTCCTCTGGTACTCGTTCTCCACCTGCGCCCACTGTGACTCGACCTGCTGCTCAGAGTTGACGAGGCCGTTGTAGGTCACGATGATCAAGGCGAGGACTATGACGACCGCCACGACCGCGATTATCAACGCCAAAAGGGGCTTAGTGATCTTCATGAACGGCGTTACTGAGCATCCGATAGAAATAACCTTGTCCCAACGACGTGAGTTGAAGGCGTCAACGGAGGGCCGGGCGTGACCGCGTGGACAGCGCCCGTTTGGACGGGACGCTGAACGGAGGCGAAAAGCAAAGGCACTTCAAGCCTTCTATCGAGAAAACAAAAAACCTTAACTAGGCCGGATTAATGCCCCTCCAGAGCCAATCAGTCAGGCTGGCTTAGGAGGATTTTGGCATGCCTGCATTCGCGGACAGATTCAGGGTAAGGAAGCCCGTAGGTTTGATGAGCGAGGAAGACAAGAGAGCGATCCATGATGGTGCTCTCGAAATCATGGAGACCGTGGGCATACGGATACACAGCAAGGTCGCCCGTGATGCTCTGAAGAACGCGGGCGCGTCTGTAGAGGACGGCAATGCAATCGTGAGGTTCCCCGCGGGCCTCGTCGATTCACTCATCTCGAGCGTGCCTGAGAAAATCCTGCTAGCGGGACGGGAGAAAGAGTACGACCTGCCTGTCGACGGGTCCCACTGCTACTACACCACTGACGGGTGCGGGGTCTTGGTATGGGACCAGAAGACCAGGAGCCGGAGGCTCTCCGTCCTCAAGGACATAAGGGACACCGCTACCGTGGCAGACCATCTTCAGAACTGCAGCATATACGAGCCGATGGTCGTCGCATCGGATGTCCCGGAGAACGTCCACGTCCTCGCGGGCATGAAGGAGGCCTTCGAGGTCTCGCGCAAGCACATAGAGAGCGAGTCGACGTCCACGGCCGAGGAGGCTAGGCTCCAGATCAAGATGGCATCGGAGATAGTCGGCGGACCCGAGGAGCTCAAGAAGAGGCCGATATTGTCAGCCATGGTATGCACGATGTCCCCGCTGACGCTGGATGGACACACGACAGACGCCGGGATGGTGTGGGCCAAGGCGCATGTGCCCGTGTACATCACGGGCATGGCCATGATGGGAGTGAGCAGCCCTGCGACTTTCGCGGGCAATCTCGTGGTCAACCACGCTGAAACGCTGGCAATGGCGGCCGCGATGCAGGCACACGAGAAGGGGTCGCCCTTGCTGTACGCGTCCGTGCTGTCCAACATGGACCCGAGGACCGGGGCGATCCAGCTAGCCTCCCCTGAGGGATTGTTGCTGTGCGTGTACGCGCACGAGATGGCCAAGTGGCTCAAGATGCCCTCGGCTTCGGGGGGCCTTGGGTCGAACGCGAAGGTCCCGGGCGTCCAGAGCTCGCTCGAGAACGGCATGCTGGCCATGGCCAGCACGATGCTCGGGCAGGAGATCAGCAACGGCATCGGCCTACTCGACTGCTCGACAGTCCTGTCGTACGAGCAGATGATAATAGACGACGACATCATAGGGAGGGCCCTGAGGGTCGGGCGCGAGGTCCCGGTCACGAAAGAGACCCTCCACATCGACATGATCAAGGACGTCGGCATACTCGGGATGGGCAAGAAGAAGGGGAGCTTCCTCGGCGAGAGGGCCACGATGACGGAGTCGCGTGAGTTCTTCCGCTCCCAGATATTCACGTCCGAGCCATACGACCAATGGGCGGCGAAGGGGAAGGACGAGTTGATGGTGGCCAAGGAGAAGGCCGACTGGATACTCGACAACCACAAGCCCGAGATGCTCGACAGGGACATCTCGAAGAGGCTCGACGAGATACTCAAGGAAGCGTCCAAGGTCCTGTGAGCAGGACACAGGCCCATCAGGGACCATGACAAGGCGGCCGCTCTTCGGCACTGATGG
>DUKU01000162.1:0-6783 GCA_013329135.1 Thermoplasmata archaeon | reverse complement strand
GGCATCTTCTCGTAGCCCGCGCTACAGTAGCAAAGGTTGCGCGACATCTCCTCCCCGGAAAGGATCGACTCCCTGGCCAGGAGGCAGTGGCAGCCGTAGTACCTCTTCAGCTTCGGGTCCTTCTCCTTGAGGTATTCTATCATCATGTAGGGTATCTTCGTCTGGTAGATCTTCTTCCCCCGTCTCACGCCGCCGGCGACCTCGGGGTTGCCCTTGACGAAGTCGAGGGCGTCCTGGTCGACCATCTGGTTGTAGAACGGTGTGCCGTCCCTCATGTGGCCCTCGAGAAGCTTGACCATCCTCTCCCTGCGCTTCCTCAGGTACTCATCGACGTCCTTGGACGCGAGGAGCATCTTCCTCTCCTCGGTGTAGTACTTGGGCGAGCCAGCGTGCACACCCACCAGCAGGATGGCGCGGGCGCCCTTCTCACCGAGGCCGGACTCGAGCCTGTCCGTGAACTCCCTGGTCGCCTTCGGCATCTTCTTCGGGGATGTTCCAATCGCAGGGGGTTCGAACCCTCCGAGTATCTCATCGTATCTCTTCTTCCCGTGCTTCTTCCTCACGACCTCGCATAGGTCTCCCATGACCTTGGCCCCGTCGAGAGCGTTCAGCAGGGCGAACTCCACGTCCCCGTTGCCGCAGAACCTAGAGTACCTGAGCATGCCCAGGTAGCCGTCGAACGTGCCCCTGCCCTCCTTCGCCATGTGGGCCATGAAGGACTTGACGTCGCGGGCGCGGGCGTTGGCGAACCGCCTCCCCTTACCCTTCTTCCTCAGGAACGACTCGAACTCCTTGACGATCACGATGTGCGACCTGACCGTCTTCTCCGTCAGGCCCTTCGGGACACGCTTGCCCTCCTTGATGAACCTCCTGAAACCGATCTCATCCATGCCGGCCAACCCTCGGGATACCGAATCCCGCTGCGCATGTATTTAATTGGTGGAGAGAGGACGAAGGCTACGCAGTGTGGGGTCGCGGCGGCCGAGGTTATTAAGAGTCCTGATGCAATCCAGTGACCTACCTGAAGTGGCGACAATGACGAACTGTCCTAATTGTGGAACTCAGATGGTTGAAGACGGAGCATTCTGCAGCGTGTGCGGCGCGAGGATAGGTACCCCGATGGGAGGACCTCCCACGCCTCCCCCCTCTGCACCGGGGAACCCGATCTGGTACCAGAACTTCTACCGCATACGGAAGAAGGTCGTGGCCATCACGAACCAGTACTGGATCGAGGATGCGCAGGGCTCGAGTCTGGGGTACTCGAAGCAGAAGCTGATCAGAATCAAGGAGAGCATCAGGATATTCACGGATGACTCGATGTCCAGCGAATTATTCAGGATACAGCAGGAGCAGATCATGGACATGTGGGGCACGTTCGCAGTCGTCGACTCCATGACCGGGGCGGTGGTCGGCAAGATACGCAGGCAAGCGCTGTCATCGGGCGTCTTCAAGGACGAGTACCTGCTCCTCGACGCGTACGGTAACGCCGTGGGAAGGGTCGCCGAGCGCGCAGGCAGAGGCCTGGCGAGGAAGTACATGCCCTTGGGGAACCTCGTACCCGAACAGCTCATCGTCGAGTTCCACGGACAACAGGTCGCTGAGATAAAACAGCAGTTCAAGGTCATAGGGGACATCTGGGAGGTCGACTGCTCAAGAGTGCCGGCGCAGTTCGACAGGCGCACGCTGATATCCGCGATGCTCCTCATGGGCATGATAGAGCGGGACAGGAAGTGACCGAGGGATCGGATCCGACACTGCATCAGGACCAGTGCTCGAACCCGCCCTTGACCCTCCCTCTCCGCGGACCGTAGCACAGCGTGTCGTTCACACGGTCGAACGCGCCCATCGAAGTGAACCTGTGGTGGAGCATCAGGTAGTAGTAGGTGAGGTACCAGATCGCCGCGTCATCGAACTGGACATCCTTCCTGGGAGCTATCACCGATTTCGCGCCCGTGGCGTCCATGAATGGCTCGATGAAGTCCCTCCTCGACATGCCGCACGCGGACAGGGCAACACGCTTCCCCTCGAAACAGGCGTTGGGGAACTCCTCGGGACCAACATACCCGAAGGGCATCTCGAAGGCGCATCGGTCGGGGTCGCCGTGGCCGGAGAGATGGATGAAGTCGAACCTCTCAAGGTTCCTCTTCCTGCGCAGGTAGTTCAAGAATCCTGTCTTCGTGGTGAACTCCTTGATGGCGATGTCCTTGGGGTCGGTCATCTCCAGGAACCCGAACAGGACCTCCCCCTCTTTGTACTCGTCGGACTTCGGTATGCACTCCATGATGAACAGTCTGGGCTTCTTCAACGCGAACATGGGCCAGCCTCACATGTGTTCCTGTCCAATGGACATGACCGTATCGTCATATCATCTCATGCACGCCCGGTCTGAAGCCACCACCTGAGCCAACTGTCCCAGAGGGTGCTGGGGGAGACAACGTATCGGCTCGAATGGCTCGCTCGCGGTCCAGATAGTCCTCGGCAGAGAGGCTAGGGCTGGACTTGTCAGGAGTCAACGACGGCATCCCTATGGAGAGATGATAGGAAAAGAACCTTAGGCAAGGTACGACGATTAGCCCTCGTCTGGGGACATGGCTGAGGGAGAGATCAATCTGGAGTCGCTCCTGAACCGCGCGAAGGATCAGGAGAGGGAATACGATTGGGGTGGAGCCGCGGAGACCTATCAGAGGATTCTTGAGCTGGCGTCCGAGAAACACCTCGGCGGGACCGGCGATCTAACCGAGCGGAAGGCGCACGCCCTGTACAAGTCGGCTCTGCAGGCCGATGACTTCGACGAGTTCCGTCAGAGGTCAGACGTCGCCACCGAGGCCTACTCGGCCGCAACGGACGCGTGCGTGAAGGCCGGCGACCAGGAGAGCATGGCCAGGGCAGCCCGCTCCCAGGCGATGCTCGCTCTGCTGAGGTTCTTCCGATCTGGCACCGCACCCGAGCGAAAGAAGCACCTTGAAGTATCATGGGGGAAGACCAAGGAGGCGCTCGAAGGCTTCGCAGCCGTGAAGAACGCCAGTGAATTCTGCAAGACCTATTGCGACCTGTCTTTCGCGCCGGTCATATCGGCGGACATGGTCTCTGACTACGAGACAAGGAAAAGGGACATGATGGAAGTACTGGCCTATGGGGAGAGGGCAGAGGCTCTAGGTCGTGGACTCGAGGACACCGGCACGGTCATCGGGGTCCTGGTCATGGTCTCGAGCCTGCTGGAGCGCGCAGCGATCATGGGCTTGTGTGACAGGGACTTTAAGGAATGTCACGCGAAAGCGCTCGACATCTGGCACAGAGCAGAGATCCTCTCGAGAGAGGAGGTACTGGCGTGGCTTCCGCTGGCAGCACTCGTGGGCGATGCTCCCGTCGACCCGGACCGCGACATGGCATCCGAGTACTCGACGTTCCGCGAAGCGGTCGATGTGGTCCGCAAGTCCGGTGACCGAATGATGATCGGCCACGCCCTAGCCGGCCTGACCTTCTACGCCAACTGGATCTCTCTTGGCGAGGACCTGGAAGAGGCATGTTCGTTGCAGCAGCAGGCTCTTGACTACGCCCTCCTAGCCAGGGACGAGTTCTGGAAGATCGGTTTCGTTACTCCGCGCGGGCCGAACGTATGGATCATGTCGCCGCACATGGACCATTACGCATGGTTGGCATATTTTGAGAGGGATCCCAAGAAACGACAGGAGTTTGGGGAGAAAGCGCTTGCGTGTTCTCCGGAGAGGACTCATCTCGCGACGCTGTCTGGTTACACCATTCAAGTGTGCTACTCTGTCATGCATGCTGGGAACATCTATGACATCATGGCAAGAACGGAGACCAATCTCGAGAGGAAGCGTGAGCTGATACAGAAGGCGGAAGAGACGTGGAGGAAGGCGGTGACCATCTACGGGCGCTTCGACTCAGGGGCGCTCTACAACCTGGGGCTGTATCGCTTGGCCCTGGCAGAGGTCCAAGGTATCCTCGCAGACACAGCGACTGACGCCAAGTCAGGCGCTCAAGAACTCCGCAAGGCCATAGATTCACACAGGGCGGCACTTGGAGAACATGAAGCCGGGATTAGAACCATCATCACGAAGGATGACCCAAACATCCTCTACACCCTAGCTAACTCCTGGACACTCCTCGGAAGGCACCTCCGCAGACTGTCCGAGCTGACAGGGGACAGCGAGCCATTGAATGAGGCCATCAGCTGCATCGAATCGGCATATGGCATATACTCGAAGGCTGGATGGCCGACCAGGGCGGCTGAGAACCTTTGGGAGGCAGCCAGGATCTACGACCAATTGGAGAACCACGAGAAGGCCAGGGAGATGTTCCTATCGGCCTCGGAGGGATTCAGAACCGGTGCTGAGAAGTCCCCACGCCTGAAGAGCCTCTATTCAGACCTCGCAGTCTATTTGGGCGCATGGGCCGAGTTCGAGAAGGCCAAACACCATCACGTCCGGCAGGAGTATCAACTGGCCCTCGAACATTTCGACAGAGCTGCTCAGCTCCACGAATCGTTGCCTAAGTGGCGATTCCTCGCATCCAACTACCGTGCATGGGCCATGCTCGACAAGGCCGAGGCCCTCAGCAGGGAAGACCGGTGGCAGGAAGCTGCAAAGGGCTTCGAGGAGGCGGGCAACCTGTTCCAGAAGTCCAGGGCCTCCCTCGAGGAGGCGGGCAAGGGCGTCGAGAACGCAGACGAAGAGAAGATGATAGCAAGGCTCCTGAAGGCATCGGGCGCGAGATACCAGTACTGTCGGGCAAGGACGGCGATTGAGAAGGCGCGGGAGATGAACGTCGAGGGGAGGCACTCCTTGAGCTGCGAACTGTATGAGAGTGCGGCGAACGAGCTGGAGAGTCTCGCCGATTCGGCCTTTTCGGACCAAGACAGAAGGGAGATGGAACTGGTCGCGACTTTGTCAAGGGCCTGGCAAAGAATGAACCAGGCAGAGGCTGAGCTCTCGTCCGAACCCTATGAAGAGGCTGCCCACCTGTTCGAGGAGGCGAAGGGACTCGCGTCCAACGCCAAGGTCAAAGCCCTGGCGCTCGGGCACAGTCGCTTCTGCAGGGCTCTTGAGGCAGGGACGAGGTTCACGGACACGAGAGACCAGTCTCTGCACGCGACAGCGACCAAGCATCTGGAGAGCGCATCTAGCTACTACCTGAGAGCGGGCGCCGACACGTGCTCGGAATACGCAAGGGCTAGCAAGCTCCTGTTCGACGCCTACGCGTTCCTTGACATAGCGAGCCAGGAGAAGGATCACAACAAGGCGGCGAAGGCTTACAACACCGCGGACAAGGTCCTCCAGGCATCTGCAGAGGCCTTCGGCAAGGCCGGCCAACAGGGGAAGAAGGAGCAGGTGACGAAGCTCCAGGAGAAGGTCAAACAGGACAAAGAGTTGGCCGTGTCGCTGATGCAGGTGCTCGAGGCCCCGACGGGCTTGTCGTCGACGACGGTCTTCGGTGCGCCGACCCCTACGCAGGAGACCGCAGCGGGCCTGGACAGGTTCGCGCACGCCGACATCCAGGCGACAGTCATAGGTCGACCCACACAGCTCAATGTAGGAGAGGATCTCAGCCTGGAGATCGAACTGGTCAATGCGGGCAGGGGTTCGGCCCAGCTAACGAAGGTTGAGCAGGCCATACCGAAGGGGTTCGATGTCCAGGAGGTCTCACAGATGTACAGGGTCGAGGACAGCTACCTGAACATGAAGGGGAGGCGGCTCGACCCTCTGAAGACGGAGGACGTCCGGATCGTCCTGAGACCGACCATCCACGGGTCTTTCAGGTTCAAGCCCCGCATAATGTACCTGGATGATTCCGGCAAGTACAGATCTCACGAGCCTGAGCCCATCGACATAACCGTAAAAGAGCTGGGAATCTCGGGATGGCTCAAAGGGCCCAACAGAAGGTGATGACGGGGCAGGACTCTGCCCCGGATCAGCCGGACGGAAGCAGCAGCAAGATGACCACCGAGGCCATCAATGCGAGGAGCCCCAGGAGATAACACACGGCGGTAACCGTCCAGAGCTTCCCTCTTGTGGGATAGAGGGTGTAGAAGAACAAGGACAGGGACGCGAGGAGGAAGGTGGCGGCTGCGACCAGCAGTACGGTCTTGAGTGATTGTGGAGGGGAGGCTCCCATCAGTGTGACCCGATAGATTGTCAGACTCAAGGCGGCCAGAGTCGCAGGATAGGACGCATTCGTAATTGGCTTGATGAACCGCTGCTCGAACTCCCCAGTCATTTCCTCGACGCCCGAATCCCCCAAGAGCCCGCTGAGCCTATGGTTCTTTCTGCCATCCGGGGCCTGAGCAATCCACGGTGAGCGCGAGGAAGAATGAAATTTCCCGAAGCGGTTCATTCCGTGGCCGAGCAATACGGCGCTCGGAGGGTGAGGGAATGGACGACGTCAGGCGCGGTATGGGCTGGCTGCCCGATTATCCAGACATAAGGGACTACACTTTCGAGAGCAAGGACATTCTGAAGAGAGAAGACATCCAGGCACTGGTCGCACCGACCGGCCTGGGGAAAGCCGACGAGGCTACGCTCCCGTCGTCAGTGGACTTGAGGAGATGGTGCCCTCCGGTTGAGGACCAGGGAGGCATAGGATCCTGCACAGCGAACGCTGGAGTTGGCATGGTTGAGTACTACGAGAAGCGGGCGTTCGGAAAGCACCTGGACGCCTCGAGGCTGTTCCTTTACAAGGTCACGAGGAACCTGGCGGAGCTCCAGGGGGACAGCGGAGCGTACATCCGGTCGACCATGGGGGCGCTCGTGCTGTTCGGCATTC
>DUKU01000099.1 GCA_013329135.1 Thermoplasmata archaeon | reverse complement strand
CCCACGAGCGTCACCTTCGTGCCTATGGCGGAGAAGAAGTGGGCGAACTCGCATCCTATGTATCCGCCGCCGAGGATGACCATGCTCCTGGGCTGCTCCTCGATGTCGAACACGGTCCTGTATGTATGGTACTTGGCCCTGTCGAGCCCTGGTATCTTCGGCACGCTGGCCCTGGCCCCGGAGGCGATGACTATCTTGGGCGCCTTGATGGTCTCTTCCCCGACCCGCATCGTGTGGTTGGACACGAAGCTCCCGACCATGGCGTACAGGTCGAGGCCGCGGACGTGCTTGGCCCCTTCCTCCATCTCGTGCCTGCCCGTGAGCACGATGTCCCACATGCGCGTCTTGATGACCTTGTAATCGACACCCTCGAGCTTGAGACGCACGCCGATCGGGGCGGCCGCCTCCGCTTCCCTGATGACGTCAGCGACATGGATGAGGACCTTCGACGGTATGCAGCCGCGGTTCAGGCATGTGCCCCCGAGCGGACCCTCCTCGACGACGGCGACCCTCTCGCCCCTCTGGAGCGGGAGGTCCACGATGTTCATGCCCGCACCCGACCCGATGATGATCAGCCCGTACTCCTTCATCTCGATCCCGGCATGGGAATCGTCAGCGGGGGCAATAAACTTGGGACGAACAGGATGACCTCCGGCGCATCGTTTGAATAATGGTACGACGCTATCAGAGGCGGTGACGACGTGGGGAGACTTGAGCTACCGATGCCTGAGCTCGGACGTGGGACCCAGTTCCTGAGCTCATCGGCCGAGCGCATGCAGGAGCAGATCAGGTCGAAAGTGCCCGAGGAGTACCGCGCCTCGATCGAGGTCAGACCGTTCAAGCGGAGGGGCTCATCGGGCCTGTCGATCGAATACGACGACCGCGCTGAGCATTTCGTGATGGCGGCTCTGGAGCAGCGGAAGGAGTAGCCCAGGGGCGTCTCGCGCAGAAGCATTCAAATCGACGACCATACGTTGGGCCAACGATGTCGCATCAGGACAGGCGCCTGGGGGAGAGGCGGTTGACCGAGAAGGAGATCGCCTTGCTCAGGACCCACAGGGACCGGCAGGACCGGTACATCAGGACCGCGCTGTTCGTCCAGTCCAAGTGGTTCATGATAGGAGGGATGGTGGGCATCGGGCTGTTCCTGCTGCTCATCTTCCTCGTCTCTCGCTAGGCCTTCTTCTTATGGATCGGGCAGGGATAGCCGAGCTTGCAGTACCTGCACTTCTCCTCCTTGACCGGTGGTATGGCCTTCCTCAACCGGCCGTACTTGCGCCTGGGCAGTGTATCCCTGGCCAGGTGAACGCGCCGGTGTTACTAAAACCCTGGGACCGTGGTCAGCCCGACCTGTTCAGGAGCATGTTGAACACGCATCCCTTGGAGGGCTCCTTAGGGACGATGTCCGAGACCCACATCTTGCCCCCGTAGCGCTCGATGATCGTCTTGGCAACCGCGAGGCCTATGCCGAACCCGCCTGCGAGCTCCGATCTGGCCCTCTTGGTCATCATCAGGACCTCGCTCTTGAGCGGGTCCGGTATCGACCTGTCAGGGTCCGAGACCTTTATCCACCACATGGCCCGTTTCGCCTCGTCCTTGGGCTCCGCGGTCACGGAGAACCTGACCTCCTGCTTCCTCGCGGACCTGACGGCCGCGGCGAACAGGCTCACGAACGCGTCCTTCATCATCGGGTCCGCGGCCACCATGGCCTGGCCCTGCGGGAGGTCGACCGTGACCTCGAGAGACCTGCCCTGGGACCGCGCCCTCGCCTCCGAGATGGCACCGTCGAGCACCGCGCGGAGGTCCGTCCCCTCCAGCTTCGGGACGGGGTTCTCCCTGAGCTTCGCGAGAGTGCGGACCATGTCCACGATGAACATGATGTTGTCGACCTGGGAGTACGTCCTGTCGACCGCCTGGGCGACATCTGGGTCCAGGCCGGGCCTGCCCTTCAACGACTCGACATATGCCATGACCGGGGTCGTGTAGTTGGCGATGTCGTGGGTCAGGAGGTCCATGTGCAGCTGGACCTGGTCCCTCGTCGTGGAGACCTCGCTCAGGAGCTTGGCGTTCTCGAGCGCGACCGCGGCGTGGTTCGCGAACATCGTGGCGACCTCGAGGTCCTCGCTCGAGAACGTGTCCGGGGGATACTTGAGCAGCTCGATCACGCCCAGGACATCCTTCTTGCCCACGATTGGCACGGCGAGCATGCGCGAGTGCGTCGCCGGGGTCCCGGGGATGAAGTCCCCGCGCCCGTCCGCCTCGGTGTCCATGACAATCATGGCCTTCTTCGTCCTGGAAACGTGCCCCGCATAGCCGACCTCGGCCGGGAAGTCCCTCTCCGCCATGACCTCGGAGGCGTACGGGCCAGTGGCATAGACCGGGTTTCCGACCCTGCGGGACCAGTCATACATGTAGAACGCGAGCTCGTTGCACGGTATGAGCTCGGCCATCTTCTCCGATACGATCCTGTAGATCTCGGAGCTCTCGATCTCCTTCTGGAGACTCGCGGCCGTCTCGATGAGCGCGGTCTGCGCCCTCGCCCTGATGCTGAGCTTCTCGAACAGGTCGACGTTCTCCATGATCCGAATGATGTTCGCCCCCAAGTCCTCCGCGATGCTCACCTCGTCGGGCGTGAACTGGGTCGGGCCAGATGTGTCGCCTATGAACAGGATGCCCAAGGGTGTCTCGTCCCTCATCAGGGGCACGACTATGCAGTGATCGAAGCCCATCTGGCCCAGGACCTTCCTCTTCTGGCTCGGGGACCAATCAGGCGACGCGCACGTCCTGGCCGCGCGGTTCTGGATCGCCTCGGCCGCGAGCGGGAACGAGCTCAGGAACAGTCTCGAATCCTTCGATATCGCGACGCCCTTCGCGGAGCAGCCGATGCACATCAGCTCCTCCGAGTCACTGACGAACCTGAACACGGACACGAAATCGGCGTCGAAGTAGTCCATCGCGTTCATGCAGAACCTGGCGAAGGAGTGCTCCAGCTCGGCCCTGTCCCCTGGAGCGCACGAGAGGCACCGGACCAGGACCGACTGCATCTGGACATGCTCCTCCATGAGCAGGGCGATCTCCTCGATGCCAGCGTCGACCGAGAACGACGCGACCCTGCGAGCGCCGATCGCGCTCGCATCGGGGACCTTCTCCTGGACCAGGTCGACCAGGATGCGCCTGAGCGCGAGCTGGTTCGCGAGCACGTTGCTGAGGTTCAGGGTCCTGAGGTGTTCGGACCTGATCATGCTCCTGAGGACCTCCCGGGCCTTCCTCGAATTGGGGTCCTCGACATGGTCCAGCAGCGCGACCAGGTACGACCTCAGCCTCTCGACCCGGACCTGGGGGGCCCCTACGGAGTCCGATACGCGCGCGAAGGGCACCCTGCCGACCTCTATCGCCCATCGCTCGGCTACGGTGGGAAGCTCATCTCTGATGAGCTTGAGGACATTCGAGTCCGACGGACTCGTGATGATCGGACCGCGGGCGTTCTGCATCGTGGTGACAACATCCTGCAACCGTGTTCTCCGTAGCGGCGACAATATGCCCTTGAGGGTTAAAATCGCTTTCCCCGCAGAACCTGGGACCGTGCGCGCGTGCGCCATGTCCCGGCGCGACGCCCGAACCCGGCCAGCTCATCCGGACGCGGGTTGGCTTTAGGTCGCATACGCTTATATTTCGGCACCCGATAGCGACTTCCCGGAGTTGTGTGTCACAATGACAACCCAACATGCTTCGGTCAAGACCCTGCTCCTCACGGGGAAGCAGGTCAAGAAGCTCCTTGATATGAAGGACGTGCTCGGCGCGGTCGAGAACGCCTTCAAGCACAAGGGGCTCGGAAAGGTGCAGATGCCCCCAAAGGTCTACCTTTTCTATGAGAAGTTCGACGGGGACCTGAGGACGATGCCCTCGTACGTCGAGGACATGGATGTTTCGGCGGTCAAGATCGTCAACGTCCACCCGCAGAACGCGAAGAACTACGGCATGAGGACCGTCATGGCCCTCCTCGTCCTGATCAACCCGCACACGGGCGCCCCCCTGTCGGTCATGGACGCGACCCATGTCACTGACATGAGGACCGGAGGCGCGAGCGCGATCGCCTCCAAGTACCTCGCGAGGCCGAACCCGAAGGTCGTCGGGATCATAGGCGCGGGCAACCAGGCAAGGACGCAGATGCTGGCGCTCCTGACCCAGTTCGAGAGGTTCGACGAGGTCCGCGTGTTCGACCTGTACCCCGAGAAGAGCAAGGCGCTCGTCCGGGAGTTCAGGAGGCACTACAAGGACAAGGTCGGCAAGTTCGCCGTGGCCAAGGAGGCAAAGGCCGCCGTCGTCGATTCCGACATCGTCGTCACATGCACGTCCTCCAGAGGACCCATAGTCATGGACGAGTGGGTCAAGGACGGCACGCACATCAACTGCATAGGCGCGGACGCCCCGGGGAAGCAGGAGATGGACCCGAAGGTGCTCAAGAGGGCACGCCTGGTCATAGACGACTGGGAGCAGGCGAGCCACTCGGGCGAGATCAACGTGCCCCTCGCGAAGGGAGAGCTCACGCGCGAGGATGTCGACGCCGAGATAGGCGAGGTCGTCGCGGGATTGAAGCCCGGCAGGGAGAACGACGAGCAGATAACCGTGTTCTGCTCGACCGGGCTCGCGGTCCAGGACGCCCTCACGGCCAAGATCGTGTACGACCATGCCATCGCGCAGAAGGTCGGCAGGCCGATGCAGATCGT